>JAOPVO010000279.1 GCA_025966155.1 Pseudonocardiales bacterium | reverse complement strand
GCCCGCGCCGCGCTTGACGCTGTCCTGACCGAGACCGGACTGCGGCACCATCGGAGCGTGGCCGAATGGTCCATCGCGCTTGAGCTCTTCGCCCAATGGGCGTCAGGCATCACCTTGTCATCCTGTCAGCCCGAGTACGCGCACGATGCAGAGCGACGATTCGCATGCTTGGCGAACAGGTGGCCGCGCGTGACCGCGCGAACGAATCGCAGGTGGATCGCACGCACTGACTTTCGGGCCCAGATCAAGTGCTCCTACTGCGGTAAACCTGGGATTTCTAAGGGTGGGCGATACTGGGATTGAACCAGTGACCCCTACCGTGTCAAGGTAGTGCTCTCCCACTGAGCTAATCGCCCCAGCTGTGCTGGATGGTGCTGTGGAATGCCGTGCTCATCAATGCCGTGCTGTTGAGGTGTCGCCTTGGGCCTGCGCGTGGACCTGATGCGCAGCTTGCGAGGCGGCGGCGGGAATCGAACCCGCGTACAGGGCTTTGCAGGCCCTTGCCTAAGCCACTCGGCCACGCCGCCGGATGTCGCAGATGCTGGGTCGTACTGACCCCAACGCCCCGACAGGCGTCACTCGAGCGGACGACGGGATTCGAACCCGCGACCCTCACCTTGGCAAGGTGATGCGCTACCACTGCGCCACGTCCGCATTGGCGGACACAAATTCGAGGCTGTTTCCGGCCTCGCTGTTGTGTTCTCCGCCGGGCGATGACTCTAGCCGATGATCGAGGTGGTCTCCAACACGGGGCCCACCAGACCGCGGCGAGAGGCTCAATCCAGGGGCACGCTCAGCGGGATCGGCGCGGAGCCGTCCAGGCCCTCGGCGTTCACCTTGGCGTTGAGCTTCTGCAGAGCCGCCCAGAGCTCGCCGACCTTGACCGCCAGGTCGTCCATGTCGCCGTCGTTCACGACCACCCACCGGGCGATGGTGCGGCGCTGCTCGTCGCTGGCCTGCACGGCGATGCGCTTGCGGGCCTCCTCGGCGTCGATGCCGCGCCCGGCCTGCAGGCGCTGGATGCGGAGCTCCACGGGGGCCTCGACGACGATGACGCCGATGTAGCGGATCTGCGCATTCGTCTCGTAGAGCAGCGGCGAGTCCTGGATGACGATGGCCTGGTCGCCGAGGCGGGCGAGGGCGCGGTTGTACTGCTCGCGGGTGGATCGCCCGATCCGGGGGTGGGTGATCCGGTTCAGGTCCTTCCGGGCGTTCTCGTCCCCGTTGAACACGAGCCCGGCCAGCGCCGGCCGGTTCAGTGACCCGTCGGGCAGCAGGACCTCCGGGCCGAACCGCTCGGCGATGAGCCGCAGCGCCGCCCGCCCGGGCTTGACGATGTCGCGCGCGGTCTTGTCGTGATCGACGATGACCGCCCCGTGCGACGCCAGCAGCGAAGAGACCGCGGATTTACCCGATCCCATCCCGCCAGTCAGTCCGACGTTCAGCAAGCTAACCACCTGCTCCAGTGAGGGCGCGTTGCGCGATTCCGGACAGAATGGCATCACGCTTGTCCGCAGGGAGCAAGGCCGAAAGCACCGTCACGGCCACGGTCTTGTTGCCCGCGGCCAGCACCAGGGTGGGCTCGCCCGAGCCGATGAGCAGCGTGCCGGACGCCGCGCCGACCGCCACGGTGGACTGGGTGGCGCCCTGGCCCCGGTAAGCCTCCACGGTGCCCTGCACGCGGGCGGAGGCGCTGCCCGGGCTGCCGTAGGCACTGACCCCCACCTCGACCTGCGCGACGGGCTCGGGCTGGCCGGCAACCGCATCAGCGAGGCCGTAGCGGCAGTTCAGATACGAGATGCGGTCGATGTCCGGCTCGGGGGTGCCGACGATGAAGTTCGTCTTGCCGATCACCGGGATGCCCATCACCTGCTCCAGGGCGGAGATCGGCAGCACGCTGCCGCACTCCCCCGAGATCGGCGACGCCGACGGCGTGGGCGATGCGCTCAGGCTCGGCGAGGCACTGCGCGAGGTCCCGTCGGTGGAGTCGGTCGACGCTGACGACGAGCCCTTGCCGCCCTCGTTGCCCGTGTTATCGGTGTTATCGGTGCAGGCGGCCAGCGCCAGCAGCGTCGCGAGGAATCCCAGCGTGGTCCGTCGAAGGTGCATGCGCTCACGGTAACGGCGCAGGTGCGCGAAGCCGGGTCATACACGCGGGGCGCAAGCGAACGCCGATGGGCCCGGAAGGCATCTGCCTCCCGGGCCCATCTGCAGTGCTGATCCAGCTATCTACGGCGCAGGGGTCAGCCCGCGCCGGTCATGCGGTTCGGTCAGCGACCGGCGAGGCGCTCGCGCAGCGCCGCCAGGGCCTCGTCGGAGGCCAGCGTGCCCCCGGCGTCGTCGGTCGAGGACGTGTACGAGGTGGACTCGCCACCCTCGGTCGCGGCCTCGGCGTCGGCCTTCTGAGCGTCGGTGACCTGCTTGCGGTGAGCGTCGAACCGGGCCTTGGCGTCGGCGTAGCGCTTCTCCCACGCCTCGCGGGCGGAGTCGAAGCCCTCCATCCACTCCTGGGTCTCGGAGTCGAAGCCCTCGGGGTAGATGTACTCGCCCTTGTCGTTGTAGGAGGCCTCCATGCCGTACTGCGCAGGGTCGAACTCCTCCTCGGTCATCGGGGCGCCCTCGTTCGCCTGCTTCAGCGAGAGGGAGATGCGGCGGCGGTCCAGGTCGATGTCGATGACCTTGACCAGGAGCTCGTCGCCGACCTGCACGACCTGCTCCGGGATCTCGACGTGGCGCTCGGCCAGCTCGGAGATGTGGACCAGGCCCTCGATCCCCTCTTCGACGCGGACGAACGCGCCGAACGGGACCAGCTTGGTGACCTTTCCGGGGACAACCTGGCCCATCGCGTGGGTCCGGGCGAACTGGCGCCACGGGTCCTCCTGCGTGGCCTTGAGCGACAGCGAGACGCGCTCGCGGTCCAGGTCGACGTCGAGAACCTCGACGGTGACCTCCTGGCCGACCTCGACAACCTCGTTCGGGTGGTCGATGTGCTTCCAGGACAGCTCGGACACGTGGACGAGGCCGTCCACGCCGCCGAGGTCGACGAACGCGCCGAAGTTGACGATGCTCGACACGACGCCGGTGCGGACCTGGCCCTTGCCCAGCTTGTTCAGGAACTCGCTGCGCACCTCGGACTGGGTCTGCTCCAGCCACGCGCGGCGCGACAGGACGACGTTGTTGCGGTTCTTGTCCAGCTCGATGATCTTCGCCTCGAGCGTGCGCCCGACGTAGGGCAGCAAGTCGCGGACGCGGCGCATCTCGACCAGGCTGGCGGGCAGGAAGCCGCGCAGGCCGATGTCCAGGATCAGGCCGCCCTTGACGACCTCGATGACAACGCCCTCGACGATCTCGTCGTTCTCCTTCTTCGCCTCGATCGCGCCCCATGCCCGCTCGTACTGAGCGCGCTTCTTGGAGAGGATCAGACGGCCTTCCTTGTCCTCCTTCTGGAGAACCAGGGCCTCGATGTGATCGCCGATGGAGACGACCTCGCTCGGGTCCACGTCGTGCTTGATCGACAGTTCGCGCGAGGGGATGATTCCCTCGGTCTTGTACCCGATGTCGAGCAGCACCTCGTCGCGGTCGACCTTGACGATGATGCCCTCGACGATGTCGCCGTCGTTGAAGTACTTGATCGTCAAGTCAATGGCTGCGAGGAAATCCTCAGCGGAGCCAATGTCGTTGATGGCGATCTGCGGGACTTGAGTAGTGGACGTCATGGAGTAGTGGGTTCCTTGGGGTGGTTAGAAGTAGTGGTGGATGGCCTGCTCCGGGTTGAGGCGCGCAGGACCCTGATTCGCACTGGACAGGATACGGAGCGCAGGCCGCTCAGGTCAACGCGAGCCGATACTGGCCGCGATACTGGCAACGTGCAGGAGCCCACGGATCTTCCCCTGATCCCCGATCCGCCCTCGACGACGGCCCGGTTGGGCACCTCCGGCGTTGCCCGCCGCGCGCTGGGCGCGCAGGATTCGGCCCGGGCGTCCCGGCTCTGGTGGGACGCCGACGCCGACGACTACCACCGCGAGCACGGGGAGTTCCTGGGCGAGGCGGATTTCGTCTGGTGCCCGGAGGGCCTGCGCGAGGCCGATGCGCACCTGCTGGGCGCCCCGGGCACGCTGGCCGGCCGGCGGATCCTGGAGATCGGGGCCGGCTCGGCCCCATGCGCGCGGTGGCTGACAGGCGCGGGCGCGCACGTCGTGGCGTCCGACCTGTCCGGCGGGATGCTCAGGCACGCCCGCGACGCGGCGGCCCGGACCGGCCTGCCGGTGCCGCTCGTGCAGGCCGACGCGCAGCGCCTGCCGTTCGCCGATGCCTCGTTCGATCTCGCCTTCAGCGCCTTCGGCGCGGTGCCGTTCGTCGCGGACTCAGCCGCGGTGATGCGCGAGGCGGCCCGCGTGCTGCGTCCGGGCGGGCGCTGGGTGTTCGCCACCACGCACCCGATCCGCTGGTCGTTCCCCGACGACCCCGGCCCGGACGGACTGATCGCCTCGATGCCGTACTTCGACCGAACGCCGTATGTCGAATTCGACGACGCCGGCGCGGCTACCTACGTCGAGCACCACCGCACCCTGGGCGATCGGGTGCGCGAGATCGTCGGCGCTGGGCTGGCCCTGATCGATGTGATCGAGCCCGAGTGGCCCCCCTCGCTCACTCAGGCATGGGGGCAGTGGTCGCCGCTGCGCGGGGCGGTCATCCCGGGGACGACGATCTTCATCTGCTCCAAGCCGGGCCAGGCAGGCTGAGGCGATGCCGTCCCCTGACCCTCGCCCGGGCCGGCGCGAGCACCGCAATCCCCGCTCGTTGGCCGCCCGCGCCGCCGCGGCGCAGAACGACCGGGGACCGGACCTGCGCCGCTCGGCCGTTCTGCTGGCTGGCACAGGCGTGGTCCTGGTGGCCCTCGCCTTGGCTGTGCTGCCCTGGTACGACAGTGCGGCCGGCTCGTCGATTGTGGGCGGGACGTATCGGGATCTACGCGACGTCGAGACTTTGGCGCAGCTGTACGGCCTCCGGGCCCCGCTGGTGCTCCGTCTGTACTTCGGCTGGCTGCCCGCGGTGCTGCTGGTGGCGTCGATCGCCGCGGTGGGCGCCACGGCCGGCCCGCCTTCGATGCGCCGCACGGCCCGGGTCCTCGCGCCGCTGCTGGGTCTCGCCGCGCTGATCGCGACCTGCTGGGCCCTGCAGAACCTCTGGGATCGGGTCGGCGGCCGCGCCGGTTTCAGCATCGCCGGGGACTCCCGCATCGGGATGTGGGCGGCGCTGCTCGGCTTCGCCCTGCTGGGCCTGGCTGGCGCGATCGGGCTGCGCCGCCGATAGCCCCGCGCCGCCGATAGGCCTGCGCCATCGATAGCCCTGCGCCGCCGCAGATCTCGCGCCGCCTCTGGGAATCGGCGGTCAGTGGGCGGCGGCGTCCCAGGTCGGGCCGACCCCGACCGACACGTCCAGCGGCACATCGCCCAGGTCGTAGGCCCCGGCCATCTGCGCGCGCACCAGCGTCTCGACCGCCTCGCGCTCCCCCGTGGCGACCTCGAGCACGAGCTCGTCGTGCACCTGCAGCAGCAGCCGCGAGCGCAGTCCCTGGGCCAGCAGCTCCCGCTCGACGCCGAGCATCGCGATCTTGATGATGTCCGCGGCGCTGCCCTGGATGGGGGCGTTGAGGGCCATCCGCTCGGCCATCTCCCGGCGCTGGCGGTTGTCGCTGGTTAGGTCCGGCAGGTAGCGCCGCCGTCCGAGGATCGTCTCGGTGTAGCCATCCTGGCGGGCCTGCTCGACGATCGCGCGCAGGTAATCGCGCACCCCGCCGAACCGGGTGAAGTACGCGTCCATCTGCCCGCGCGCCTCCTCCGGGGTGATCTTGAGCTGCTGCGCCAGCCCGAACGCCGACAGCCCATAGGCCAGCCCGTAGCTCATCGCCTTGACCCGGCGGCGCAGCTCGGCGTCGATCGCGTCGGCCGGGAGGTCGAAGGCCCGCATCGCCACGAATGTGTGGAGGTCCTCCCCGGTGGTGAAGGCCTCGATGAGGCCCGCATCGCCGGACAGGTGGGCCATGATCCGCATCTCGATCTGGCTGTAGTCCGCCGTCATCAGCGACTCGAACCCGGCGCCGACCACGAAGGCCGCCCGGATCCGCCGGCCATCGGCCGTGCGCACGGGGACATTCTGGAGGTTCGGATCGGTCGAGGAGAGCCGGCCGGTCGCGGCGATGGTCTGGCTGAATGTGGTGTGCATGCGCCCGATGTCGTCGATCATCGGCAGCAGCGAGTCGACGGTGGACTTGAGGCGGGCGACCTCGCGGTGGCGCAGCAGGTGGCCCAGCAGCGGGTGCTCGGTGCTCTCGTACAGGGCGGCCAGCGCGTCGGCGTCGGTGGTGTAGCCGGTCTTGGTGCGCTTGGTCTTCGGCAGCTTCATCTCATCGAAGAGGATCTGCTGCAGCTGCTTGGGCGACCCGAGGTTGAAAGCGCGGCCGACCACTGCGTGGGCCTCGGATTCGACATCGCGCACGTGGCCGGCCAGCTCCGTCTGCAGCTCCACCAGCGCATCGCGGTCCGCGGCGATGCCGACCTGCTCCATCCGCGCCAGCACCCACACCAGCGGGAGCTCGACATCGCGCAGGAGCGTCGCGGCTCCGCGGCGCTCCAGGTCCTCGTCCAGGGCCGCCGCGAGGTCGAGGATCGCCGCCGCCCGCACCGCCTCCACCTGGGCCAGCGCATCGGCAATGGCGTCGTCCTGGGCCTGGGCGTCATCGGCCACGTCGTCGGCAACGACGTCGAGCAGGCTCAGCTGCGGCGTCGCCACGATGTCCTCGGCCCGGAGCTCGCGCCGCAGATACCGCAGCGCGAGGTCGGCGAGGTCGAACGAGCGCTGGCCGGGCAGGGCCAGATATGCCGCGAGCTGGGTATCGCTGGTAACCCCGGCCAACGACCAGCCGCGCGCGGCCAGCGCCGAGAGCGGCCCCTTGACGTCATGGACGGCCTTCGGGACGTCCGCGTCGGCCAGCCAGTCGGCCAGCGCCTGCTCGTCCTCGCCGGTCAGGCGCACTGCGTCGATGGCGGCGCAGGCGCCGGACACCGAGGAGTCGGCATCGGCCCCGGGGACCGCATCGGGCGACGAGGCCGCGAGGGCAACGCCGTCGAGCTGGCCGGTCCCGCGGCCCCACGTCCCGCGGAAGGAAACACCCACCCGGCGCCCGTCGCGGGCGTGCTCGCCCAGCCAGCCGGCGACCTCGTCCGGGCCGAGGCGCCGGACGGCGACATCGAAGCCCTCCTCGGCCTCGGGCGCGACGGCGGCCACGGTGGCGAACAGCCGCTCGCGCAGGACCCGGAATTGCAGGTTGTCGAACAGCGTGTGCACCTCGTCGCGGTCCCAGCCGACCCGGGCGAGGTCGCCCAGCGTCGCATCGACGCCGGGGACATCGCGCACCAGCTCGGTCAGGGAGCGGTTCCGGATGACGCTGGCCAGGTGCTCGCGCAGGGCATCGCCGACCTTGCCCTTGACCTCATCGACGCGGTCGACCAATTCGGTGAACGAGCCGAACTCGCGGATCCACTTGGAGGCGGTCTTCTCCCCCACCCCCGGGATGCCGGGCAGGTTGTCGCTGGGGTCGCCGCGCAGGGCCGCGAAGTCCGGGTACTGCGATGGGCTGAGGTCGTACTTGGACTGCACCTCCTCCGGAGTGAACCGGGTGAGGTCGCTGACGCCCTTCCGCGGATACAGCACGGTGACATTCGGGGTGACCAGCTGGAGGGCATCGCGGTCGCCGGTGCAGATCAGCACGTGCGCGCCGGCGGCGGCGGCCCTCGTGGTGATCGTGGCGATGACGTCGTCGGCCTCGTAGCCCTCGGCCGTCACGACCGGGATGCGCAGCGCGTCGAGGACCTCACGGATCAGCTCGACCTGCCCGCGGAAGTCTGAAGGGGTCTCGCTGCGCCCGGCCTTGTACTCGGCGTAGACATCGCTGCGGAACGTCTTTCGGGAGACATCGAACGCCACCGCGACGTGGGTGGGCTCCTCGTCGCGCAGGAGGTTGATCAGCATCGAGGTGAATCCGAAGACCGCATTGGTCGGCTGGCCGGTCGTAGTGGACATGTCGACCTCGCGCAGCGCGAAGAAGGCGCGGTACGCCAGCGAATGGCCATCGAGCAGCAGCAGTCGCGCACCGGCCCCGTCAGGCGCCGTCGGGTCAGGAGCCGTGGCATCCGGCGCTTCGGTCGGGTCGGTCTGTGTCGCGGCTCCGGTCACGCCCCCGAGTTTAGGAGCCCCCACCGACGGGCGGCTTACGGGCGAGCACCGCGCAGGTCAGCCGGGCCGTGCTGAGCCGCGGGCCGTCGCCGACGCCGTCGGGGTCATCGGTCACGACGATCTCGAAGGCCGCGACGGTCCGCCCGACGTGCAGGGGCACGCACACGCCGGTCACAACCGCGCCGCGGGCCGATCGGTGATGGGTGATGTTGAGGTCGACCCCCACCGCCCGGGATCCCTCCGGAGCATTCAGGAGCGCAGCCACGGACCCGAGGGTCTCGGCCAGCGCCGCCGTCGCCCCGCCGTGCAGGAGCCCGAACGGCTGGCGATTCCCCTCGACCGGCATGGTCGCCACCAGCCGGGCCGGGTCCTGGTTGCGCAGGCTGATCCCGAGCTTCACGGTCAGTTGGGCGGGGTCGCTAGCCATGATCGCGATCAGGCGGTCGAACTCGGCATCTTTGGTCACAATGCCATTATCTGCAGGTGGTTCAGGCGCCGCGGCGCAGCACCCGCGGCGAGCCGATCGGGCGACGGACCCGGCGGGCGGCGCCGGGCACGAGGCGGCGGTCGTGCAGGGTCTCGCCCAGCCCCAGCGCGCGGCGGACGGTGGCGGTCGGCGCGACCCGCCGCACGACCATCGGCGCGAAGCCCAGGCGGGCCAGGTAGCGGTGCGTCTCGCGGTCCTCGCTGATGACGCCGGCGACGATGTGGTCGACGCCATGCGCTTCGGCATAGCGCACTATGGACGAGATGAGCACTCGGCCGACGCCGCGACGGCGGTGCCGCGCCCCGACGACCAGGTTGGAGACGTGCACTGCCGGCAGGGCCACCGTGGCGCTCAGCTCCTCGACCGACGCGACCGCCATGCCCAGGAGTTGCTCCTCGTCGTCGAGGGCCAGGAAGAGGGTCCGGTTCTCGTCGTCGAGCAGGGTCTCGTAGCGGCTCACCATCGCCGGCTCCGCGCGTCGGACATGCACGCCCGCGATCGCGTGCGGGACCAGTTGGCGGGTGTCGCGCACGAGGTTGAGGATCGCGGGGAGATCAGACGCCGAGGCGACCCTCACGCGGATATGGCCTCGGGGCATCGTGCTCCTCCAGATGTGTGCAACAGCTTCGTCAGCACCGCTGGACCAAGGGGCCCGATGCGATGCCGGCCCCAACAGCGACCACACGTACACCGCCAAAAGACCGTACCGCGCGCTCGCGCGCCGACGGAAGGGGCTCCCATTGCTAACACATTGCGCCACCGTGCACCCGCTGTGCGCCTGGTGCGAAGTGGTGGTAACGCAGGGAAGTTGCGCCGCAACTGACCGTATCGGCATCGTCGACACCGAATCAGGACGCGGCGATCTCCTCGCCGAGGTACGCCGCGCGGATGCGGTCGTCGGCCAGGAGGTCCTTGCCGGCGCCGGACATGACGATCTCCCCGGTTTCCAGGACATAGCCGCGGTTGGCCAGCGCCAGGGCCTGGGCCGCATTCTGCTCGACCAGCAGAACGGTCACGCCGTCGGCGTTGACCTGCCGGATGATGTCGAAGATCTGCGCGACGATCAGTGGCGCGAGGCCCATCGAGGGCTCGTCGAGCAGCAGCAGCCGGGGCTTGCCCATGAGCGCGCGCCCGATCGCGAGCATCTGCTGCTCGCCCCCGGACAGCGTGCCGGCCTGCTGCTTGATCCGCTCCTGGAGCCGCGGGAAGAGGTCCAGGACGTGCGCGCGAACGTCCATATCCTGGCGCTTGAAGCGGAATGCGCCCATCTCGAGGTTCTCGTCCACGGTCATGCGTGGGAAGACGTGGCGGCCCTCGGGCACATGGCAGATGCCCAGGTTGATCAGGCTGTGCGCCGGGATGCCGTCAATCCGCTGGCCCTCGTAGGTGATCGAGCCCAGCGACGGGCGCATCATGCCCGAGACGGTCTTCTGGGTTGTGGTCTTGCCCGCGCCATTCGCGCCGAGCAGGGCCACGATCTCCCCCTGATCGACGTGGAACGAGACGCCCTTCAGCGCCCGGATCGCGCCGTACCGGACCTCGATGTCATCGACGTCCAGCATGTGCGAGGCCGCGGGCGCGCCATCGACGGCCGGCAGCGGCTCGGGCGAGCCCGGCCCCTTGGTCAGGTCGGTCACAGCGTCTCCCCTTCGTTCTCGCGCTCGCGCTCCTCGTCGGTGAGCAACTCGATGCGGCGCAGCTCGGGCTGCGCCTCGAGCTCGGCCTTGGCCGCGTCCTCATCGGTCGTGCCGAGATAGGCGGCGATGACGGCCGGATCGCGCTGGATCTGCTCGGGCGTCCCCTCGGCGATCTTCTGCCCGAAGTTGAGCACCACCAGCCGATCGGCGATGGACATCACCAGCTTCATGTCGTGCTCGATCAATAGCACGCTCACGCCGTCCTCGACGTTGATGCGCTTGATCAGGTCGGCCAGCTCGCGCTTCTCGACCGGGTTCGTCCCGGCCGCGGGCTCATCCAGCAGCAGCACCGACGGGTTGGTGCCCATCGCCCGGGCGATCTCGAGGCGACGCTGCTCGCCGTAGGCCAGCGAGCCGGCGATGTCGTTCGCCCGGTGGGCCAGGCCCACGAAGCTCAGCAGCTCCAGCGCGCGCTTGGTGCTGGCGTGCTCCTCGCGCCGCTGCCACGGCAGCCCGAGCATGGCCGAGACGGGCCCGGACTTCTGGCGCGTCTCGATGCCGATCTTGACATTCTCGATGGCGGTGAGCGCCGGGAAGAGTCGGATGTTCTGGAAGGTGCGGGCCACGCCGAGGTGGTTGACCTTGTGCACCTTCATGCCGATGACGCTCACCGGCTCGTCGCCCTCGCGGGCCTGCAGCGTGATCCGGCCCTCCTGCGGCGCATAGACGCCGGTGAGGGAGTTGAACAGCGAGGTCTTGCCGGCGCCGTTGGGGCCGATGACCGCGAGGATCTCGCCCCGCCGCATCTGGAGGCTGACATGGTTCAGGCTCGTCACGCCGCCGAAGCGCAGCGTCACGTCCTGGACGTCGAACGCGACACCCGCGGCGGGCTGGGCGCCGGGCGCCGAGTCGGTTCCCGCCTTCGCGAAGCTGGTCATGCGTAGCTCCCCCCCAAGCCGCCGCCGGCCGGTACGGCCTGCGATTCGGCGCTGTCCGGTCCGTGCCCGCGCAATTCCGTCGCCCGGCGCTTGGCCGGGATCAGGCCCGCGGGGCGGAAGATCATCATGATCACCAGCACGGCGCCGATGTACATCTGCCGGTCCTCGCTGGGCACCTGGTCGCGCAGGAACTCCGGCAGCCAGGTCAGGACCGCGGCGCCGGCGATCGCCCCCGGGAGCGAGCCCATGCCGCCGAACACGACATAGGCGAGCACGAGGATGGAGAACTCGAACTTGAAGTTGTCCGGGTTGAAGAATCCGACATTGGTCGCGAACAGCACGCCCGCGATGCCCGAGGTGGAGGCGCCGATCGCGAAGGCCAGCAGCTTGTACTTGACCGGGTTGATGCCGGCGGCCTGCGCGGCGACCTCGTCCTCGCGGATGGCCGCCCACGCGCGCCCGGTCCTGGAGTTCTCGAGCCGGCGGAAGAAGATGATGACGATCACCATGACCGCGAGCAGCAGGTACCAGTAGGGCAGCTGATCCAGCCCGAAGGTGAACTTGACGAACCCCAGGTTGATGACCGGGTGCGGCACTTGGTCCTCGGTGCCCCGGGGGCCGTTGGTGATGCCGTTGGAGTTCACCGCGACGAGCCGGACGATCTCACCGAAGCCGAGGGTGACGATGGCCAGGTAGTCCCCGCGCAGGCGCAGGGTCGGGAACCCGAGGATGACGCCGGCAATGAGGCAGACGGCGATCGCGAACGGGATGGCCCAGAGCACCGGCAGCTCGAACGGCGGCTTGACCGGAAGCGATCCGACGAGGTACGCCGTTGTATAGGCGCCAATCGCATAGAAGGCGATGAATCCCAGGTCGAGCAGCCCGGCCCATCCGACGACGACGTTCAGCCCGATGGCCAGGAACATGTAGATGCCGATGGACGTGACCAGCGCGGTCTGCCACGACGGCTCGAGCGTCGGCGGGATGAAGATCGCGGCCGCGGCCGCCGCGCCGAGGACGGCCAGGGTCGCGCCGGGCGCATAGAGGAACCGCGGGCCCGCCGAGGGATCGTGCGCGGCATCGGCGGCTGTCGCGGACCGGCCCTTGAGCGCCGACTGGGCCACGACCAGGCCGGCGGCAGCGAGGGCGAGGAAGGACGCGCACGTCCACCAGGCGCCGTCGCCGAGGTTCTGCCACGGCCCCTTGGTCGCGTACGTGTTCTCGGAGTTTGCAGCCAGCGACGTGATCGCGTGGATGGAGATCATGGTGATGACCAGCCCGACGGCGGCGGCCGCGGCGCCGACGATGCCCAGGATGATCGAGCGGAAGTACGCGGCCACCAGAACCAGCGCGCCCGCGACGATGACCAGCGCCCACGACAGCCAGATGAAGTACTGCACGGCGATCGGCGCCAGCGAGGTGCCCTTGAACAGCGAATGGACATCGGCCAGCGTGGCGTTGAGCGACTTCGGGGCGAACCAGGACGAGACGCCGAGTGAGTACAGGGCCAGCGCCGTCGCGGCGGCGCCGAGGGCGAAGCCGGGCCGCCAGCCCAGCACGGCATTGACGAACTCCCGGGTCCGGGCGACATCGTCCGTGGAGATCGCCGCGATCGCCAGCGCGACGGCGATGGTCAGGTAGCCCCACACCGCGACGGTGACCCCGGTGGCATGGTCGACGACACCGGCGAGCTCATCGACCTTCTTGTGGGCCTGGCTGGCGATGATGGCCGCAGCGACGGCCATCGCCGCGCCGACCCAGAACAGCGCCCGGTTGCGCAGGACCAGCGCCGCTGCGCCCACCACGATGACGGCGATCAGCTGCGCCCACGCCAGCCATCCGAAGAAGGCCGAGCTGAGGGCGGAGATGCCGTTGGTGTCCCCGACGAGGGTGGCCAGGCCGCTGAACTTCGCGTCTTCGGGCTCGTACCAGCCCAGCACGGTCTGGGCCACGATGACCGTCATCGCGCCGGCGAGCAGGCCCAGCGCGCCGGGACGGGTGAGATACCGGCGGATGACCGGCCAGAACGTGAACAGGAGCCAGACCACGACGCCTATCAGCAAGTTCTCGATCAGGTGGAAGGTGAAGAGGTCTTCCTTGATCGCGTAGAGGTAGTCGTCCTGGCGGCCGGTCGCGCCGGTCATCAGGGCCAGGGCCACACCGAGGCCGAGGCAGGCGCCCAGCCGCTTCCCGCTGTCGCTCCTCAGGAAGGCAAGTGCGGGGTTCACGCCGCACGTCCCAGGCGCTCGCCGAGGATGCCGCTGGGTCGGAACATGAGCACGAGGACCAGCACCGCGAAGGCGATGACGTTGGTCCACTGCGACGGCAGGAACATGACTGACCAGTTCTCCACCAGGCCCAGCGTCAACCCGCCGAGCATGGCCCCGCGCGGGTTGCCGATGCCGCCGAGGACAGCCGCGGCGAAGGCCTTGGTGCCGGGGAAGAAGCCCATCTGGTAGCTCAGGCTGGAGAACAGCGCGAACAGGAAGCCCGCCGCCCCGCCGAGCGCGCCGCCGATGACGAAGGTCCGCGAGATCGTCTTGTCGATGTTGATGCCCATGAGCGCCGCAGTGGGGGCGTCCTCGGCGACGGCGCGGATGCTTCGACCGAGCTTCGTCTTCTGCACCAGGCGGTCGAGGAAGAACATCAGGACCACCGCGGCCACGATGATGATGACCTGCAGCAGGCGGACGTCGGCCTCGCCGATGCTGAAGAGCACACGGTTGTCGAAGAAGTTCGGGAACGAGTTGTTCTTCTGCCGGTTGAACAGCTTCCCGGCCAGTTGCGACATGAAGAATGATGCGCCGATGGCGCTGATGAGGAACGCCAGCTTGGGCGCCCCTCTTCGTCTCAGCGGCCGATAGGCCACCCGTTCGAGGAGCCAGGCCGCCCCGGCGCCGGACAGGGCCCCAGTGATGAGGCCGACACCGAGGACCACAACGACCATGAAGCCGTTCTGCCGCCCGTGGCCGCCGACCAGGGTGTCGACGACGATGTAGCTGCCGAACGCCCCGGTCATGAATACCTCGCTATGCGCGAAGTTGATCAGCTGGAGGACGCCGTACACCAGCGTGTACCCCAGGGCGATCAACGCGTACATCGAGCCGAGGGTGAGACCGGCGATGGTGTATCGAATGAAATCGTTCATGTACGGCAGCGGCCCCTCGACCTAGCTGGGAAATCCTCTGGGGAAACGTCAGGGGCGCCGACCGGTGGGCCGGCGCCCCTGACTTCGTGGTGCGACTGCTAGCTATCTATAGAGCGTGACTAGCTGCGGACCTTTTCCGACTTCCGAGCTGTCTGACTGAGAAGCGTCGGATCAGATCTGCGAGGTGACCGTTCCGACGAGGGAGAGCTTGCTGCTCTTGACCTTGTACAGGAACACGATGGCCTTCTCGATCTCGCCGTTGGCCTGGAACTTGACGGTGTTCGTCAGGCCCTTGTAGTTGACCGTCTTGAGGCCGGCAACGACCTTCTCGCGAGTGATGTCGCCATCGATGCCCTTCATGACGTCGATGATCGCGTTCGTGGCGTCGAAGGCCTCAGGCGAATAGGTGCTCGACGGCGTCGACCACTTCTTGTTGTAGGCATCGGCGAACGACTTCATGTTCGGGTCGACCGTGGCGTCGGCGCACGGGCAGGTGAATTCCCAGCTCTCGCCGGACGTACCGGCGCCGGCGATGAACTGGGCGTCCTTGGAGCCGTCGCCGGACACCGCGAGGCCCTTGTAGCCCGCGGACGCGAGGGCCTTCGCGAACAGCGAGGCGCCCGAGTAGTAGCCGGCGTAGTACATGACGTCGGCGCCCGAGGAAGCCACCTTCGCCGCGATGGCGCTGTAGTCCTGCGTGGTGTCGGCAACACCTTCGCGCACGTACTTGGCGCCCTTGACCTTGAGCTCGGTCTCGATGTCCTTGGCCAGGCCCGTGCCGTACTCCGACGTGTCGTCGATGAGGTAGATGCTCTTGCCCTTCTTGGCAATGTAGTCAGCTGCCTGCGTGCCCTGCGCCGAGTCCGGCGGCACCACGCGGAAGAAGGTCGAGAAGCCCTGGGACGTCAGCGTCGTGTTCGTCGCCGAGGGGCTGACGATCGCGAGCTTGGCGTCCGCGTAGTTCTTCGCGACGGCCTTGGTGGCGCCGGAGAACGACGGGCCGACAACTGCGACGACGCTGTCGTCCTGGATGAGCTTGGCGGCGGCGGGCGGGGCCGTCGCCGGCGCGCCCACGTCGTCGGCCTCGGTGTACTTGAGCTTGAAGTTCAGGTCGCCCTTGGCGTTGGCCTGCTCAACGGCGAGCTCGACTGCGTTGCGCTCGTTGATGCCGAGCTGCTGGTTGTCGCCGGACAGCGGGCCCTGGAACCCGATCGTGTAGGTCTTGCCGCTGCTGGAGCCGCCGCTATTGCCGCCTGTGAGCCCGCCGCCGCCGCTGCTGCCGCTGCTGCTGTTGGAGCAGGCGGCGAGCGCGACGGCGGTAGCGGACAGGAGGGCGATCTTGACGAGTGAACGTTGACGCACTGTCGTGCCTCCTACAAACCGAGAGATGAATGCATGCGGCAGTGCGTGACCTGAGTCACCTTCCCGCAAGCACTTGCGGCCGGGACGTTAGTCGACGCGGTGTGTCCTTGTGAACTCGTGACGATTACGGGCGTGAGTCGTGACCCAAAAGTGACCCGTGAACTACGTCCGCGAGGACCGCGGCTTGGCGCCCGGGGATGGCGCCGGGGTCGCCGCCGCGGCGGCGCTGGCGGCCTCGTCGCGCGCCAATTGGGCCGCGACCACAAGCTCCGCGACTGCCTTCATCGAGGTGCGCTGGTCCATGGCCGAGCGCTGGATCCAGCGGAACGCCTCGGGCTCGGTCATCCCCTGGTCGGCCTGGAGCATGCCCTTGGCCCGCTCGATGACCTTGCGCGCGTCGAGGCGGCCCTGAAGGTCGGTGACCTCGGCCTCGAGGGCCTTGATCTCCCCGAACCGCGAGGTGGCCATCTCGATGGCCGGCAGCAGGTCCTTCTTCTGGAACGGCTTGACCAGGTAGGCCATCGCGCCGGCATCGCGGGCCCGCTCGATGAGGTCGCGCTGGCTGAACGCGGTCAGGATGACGACCGGGGCGATCCGCTGCTCGGCGATGCGCTGCGCCGCGGCGATGCCGTCCAGCTTGGGCATCTTGACATCGCAGATCACCAGGTCTGGCAGCAGCGTCTCGGCCAGGTGGATGGCCTGCTCGCCGTCGGCGGCCTCGCCGACCACGTCGTAGCCCTCCTCCTCGAGCATCTCCCGGAGATCGAGGCGGATGAGCGCCTCGTCCTCGGCGATGACAACCCGGATGGCGGGCGCGGGCGTCGCGGCCGCCGGGGTCGCTGCCGCATCTGTGCTGGGGCGTTGCGCCACGGTGCTGCCTCCTGAGGTGATTCGCCGTCGAACCGGCCCTGCTGACGGCTTTCCGAAAGCGTATCCGGCTTGCGTGACAGGGAGGAAAACGACGGATCACGCGAACCCCGGTAGGCTGTCCCGGCCGCTGCGCCACGAGTCGGCGCTGTTAAGCCCCTGTATCCCAACGGCAGAGGAAATGGACTCAAAATCCATCGAGTGTGGGTTCGAATCCCACCGGGGGCACCACCAGAGACTGTTGGTGCGATCTGCTTGTACGGACGGGTGTCTGAGCGCGACCCACCACGCCGAAGCCGGCGCCGTGCTAAATCGAGATCGTCCGGAACCACCCGCGGGCACATCCACTCCGGGTCAATTCGATCTCCATAGCCCGCAAAGCGTCCGTTCTGGCGCTGGACGGGTTCATCGGGCCGAAGTCGTGAGCGACCGCCGGCTGGCGGGGCGCATCCGGGATGCCTGCGCGCGGCACCGGCTTGGCCCATGGCTCTGTCAGGATGTCTCCCCATGGTGTGCCGCCGGATCGGACTTGTCGTGCACGGCGGCCGCGAGGCTGCCGTCGCCACCGCCGTAGCGGTGCGCGCCTGGGCGG
>JAOPVO010000266.1 GCA_025966155.1 Pseudonocardiales bacterium | reverse complement strand
GCGCATCCCCGGCGTCGGCGGCCCTGCGCGGCGGGGCGGGCGCCTCTCGGATGATCAAGGCGATCAGCCCGACGATCACGAGCACCGCCAGCGCGATGGTCCGGCTGGCCGCGGCCACGCCGTGGCGGTCGATCAGGGCGAGCGCGATCGGCGGGACGAACGCCCCGCCGGCCGATAGCCCGGTCATCGCGATGGCCAGCGGCCGGGCCGGGGAGTCGGGGAACCAGCGGGCGACCAGTGCCGAGCACGGGCCGGCCGAGGTCCAGGCCGACGACGCCCCGAACAGCGCGAAGGACGCCCAGAGCTGCCAGGCCTGCGTCGATGCGCCGATGGCCACGAGACCGCACGCCGTCCCGGAGGCGCCGATAGCCAGCAGCACCCGGATCGGCACCACGCCGATCAGCCTCGCGACCAGGAGGCCCGACGCGCCGCTGACGAGCGACGAGACCGTCGGCCCCGACGACGCCAGGGTCAGGCTCATCCCGCGCTCATCGACGAGGGCGTCGATATAGGCGGACATCGAGTAGAACGTCAGCCCGTTGAGGGTGGTGAGGATCACGAAGACGGCGGCGACCATCGTCCAGCCGGTCCGCGACGAGCGCGCGGGCTGCGCGTCGCCATCGACATTCCGCATCCCTGACGTATATCCCGTCGATGCCGCTCTGACTAGCCCAGACACGCTAACCGGTCCGCATATGCGGGCATGAGCTCCTACGAACCCCGCACATGCGGCTAGAGTCCGGACCCGTGACTCATCTGCGCCTCGCCGAGGCGGCCCGGTTGCTGGCCGTCAGCGACGACACCGTCCGCCGATGGACCGAGAGCGGCAAACTCCCCAGCTCGATCGACGACAGCGGCCGCCGCGTCGTTGACGGCGCCGACCTCGCCGAGCTCGCGATGTCGCTCGCAGACGCCCCGCCGCCCGGGCCGATTGGCGCGGCATCGGCCCGGAACCGCTTCGTCGGGATCGTCACCCGAGTGGTGCGCGACACCGTCATGGCCCAGGTCGAGCTGCAGTGCGGGCCGTATCGGGTGGTGTCGCTGATGAGCCGCGAGGCCGCGGACGAGCTTGGCCTCGAGCCCGGGGTCGTTGCCGTCGCATCCATCAAATCGACCAATGTCGTCATCGAGACCGAGGCGCCATGACCAGGAAGAGCTCAATGCAGCCACTGAGATCTCTCCTGCGCATCGCCCCTGCACTGGCGCTGCTGACCGTCGCCGGCCTGACTGCCGGATGCGGATCCAGTGGTGGGTCAGACAGTGGGAACGGCGGCGGCTCACCCCGGACGGACGCAGCGGGATCGACGCTGAGCGGCACGATCGTGGTGTCCGCCGCTGCCTCGCTGACCGGGACGTTCGACCAGATCAAGGCCGATTTCACGAAGGCCAACCCCGGCGTCACCGTCACCATCAGCTACGGCGGGTCGGACACCCTGGCCGCGCAGATCAACGCCGGCGCGCCGGTCGATGTGTTCGCCGCGGCCAGCGACAAGACGATGGCCCTGGTCGTCGATGGCGGGAACGCCGCCTCGACCGCCACTCGGTTCGCGACAAACACTCTCGAGATCGCCGTCCCGAAGGACAACCCGGCCAAGATCGCCGCCTTGGCCGACCTGGCCAGGAGCGGCGTCAAGCTCGCGCTCTGCGCACCGACCGTGCCGTGCGGCGCCGCCTCGGCCAAGGTGCTCGCCGCCGCCAACCTGACTGTCACCCCAGTGACGCAGGAGCAGGACGTCAAGAGCGTGCTCACGAAGGTCCAGCTCGGCGAGGTCGATGCCGGCCTGGTCTACAAGACCGATGTGATCGCCGCCGGCAGCACCATCAAGGGAATCGCCTTCCCGGAGGCAGCCGGCGCGGCGACTAACTACCCGGTCGTGGTGTGCAAGCAGGCGCCGAATGCGGCCGTGGCCAAGGCCTTCGTCGACTATGTGCTCTCCGCCGCAGGCCAGAAGGTCCTCGCGGCCGCGGGTTTTGCTGCACCCTGATCCCATGCGCGACTCCCGAGGGCGACCGCCGGCGGCCCTGCTGGTGCCGGCGGCCCTCGGGACGCTGTTCCTGACCCTGCCGCTGCTCGGCATCCTGGTACGGGCGCCGTGGAGCGACATCGGGCGCCAGCTGCGGACCGATGAGCTGCAGACGTCGCTGCGGCTATCGCTGCAGTGCGCGACGCTGGCCACGCTGGTGTCGATGATCCTGGGTATCCCGCTGGCGTGGGTCCTGGCCCGCGTCGAGTTCCCCGGCCGCGCCGTCCTGCGGGCGCTGGTGACCCTGCCGCTGGTGCTCCCGCCGGTGGTCGGCGGCGTGGCCCTGCTCTACGCGTTCGGGCGCCGCGGGGTGCTCGGCGCCTATCTGGACCAGCACCTCGGCATCACCCTCCCCTTCACCACGACCGGCGTCGTGGTGGCCGAGACCTTCGTGGCGATGCCGTTCCTGGTGATCTCGGTTGAGGGCGCCCTGCGCGCGCTCGACGTCCGGTACGAGGACGCCGCCGCCACCCTGGGCGCGTCGCGGTGGTTCGCCTTCCGCCACGTCACCCTCCCGGCGCTGGGCCCTGGCATTGCCGCCGGTGCGGTGCTCTGCTGGGCTCGGGCGCTCGGGGAGTTCGGCGCGACGATCACGTTCGCCGGCAACTTCCCCGGCACCACCCAGACGATGCCGCTGGCGGTGTACATCGCGCTGCAGAGCAACCCGGAGTCCGCGCTGATCCTGTCGCTGGTCCTGCTCCTGGTCTCGGTCGTCATCCTCGTGGCGCTGCGCGAGCGGTGGGCGCCCGGGCGGAGCGGGGACCGGCGACCGGCGGCCCGGGCATGGTGATGGAGGGCGCCGGGCTGCAGGCCCACCTGCGGGTCAGCCGCCCCTCGTTCGCCCTGGACCTCGAGCTGGTGGTTCAGCCCGGGGAGGTCGTCGCGCTGCTGGGCCCGAACGGCGCCGGGAAGTCGACGGCGCTCCGGGCGCTGGCCGGGCTGGAGCCCGCGTCGCGCAGTGTCGTCCGGATCGGCGGCACTGTGCTCGACGACCCCGAGCGGCGGATCTCCCGCGCGCCGCAGCAGCGCGGCATCGGCGTCGTGTTCCAGGACTACCTGCTGTTCGAGAACCTCACTGCGCGCGACAACATCGCCTTCGGGCTGCGGGCGCGCGGCGTCGGGCGCCGCGATGCGCGCGCCGTCGCCGATGACTGGCTGGACCGCGTCGGGCTGAGCGAGCAGGGGAACTCCAAGCCGCGCGCGCTATCCGGCGGCCAGGCCCAGCGAGTGGCGCTGGCTCGGGCGCTGGCCTTCGGCCCGGATGCCCTCCTGCTGGACGAGCCGCTGGCCGCGCTCGATGCGCGGACGCGCACAGACGTCAGAACATCGCTGGCTAAGCATCTGCGGGAGTACCGCGGGGCGGCCGTCATCGTCACCCATGATCCATTGGATGCGATGGTTCTGGCCGATCGCCTGGTGGTGATCGAGAACGGCGCGATGGTGCAGTCCGGCGCGCCGCAGGATGTCGCGCGCCGGCCGCGGACCGACTACGTCGCCGAGCTGGTCGGCCTGAACCTCCTGATGGGGCAGGCCGATGGCGAGGCGGTGGCGATCGACGGCGGGGGCGTGCTGCATCTGGCCCACCCAACGGCGGGGCGGGTGCAGGTCGCGCTGCGCCCATCGTCGGTCGCGCTCTACGCCGCGGCGCCGTCCGGCAGCCCGCGCAATGTCTGGATCGGGACCGTCACTGGGCTCGAGCCGCGGACCGACGTCATCCGGGTCACCATCGACGGGCCGCCGACCCTGGCCGCCGACGTGACCCTGGCCGCCGCCGCGGATCTGCGCCTGCAGCCGGGCACGCGGGTCTGGTGCTCGGTCAAGGCAACGGAGCTCGAGGCGTACCCGGCCTAGCGCCTAGATGGACTGAGCGCCTAGATGGACTGCGCCTACCCGCCCTGACTGTCTCGCACGGACTCAGCCGCCACCGCGGCGAACTCCCCGATTGTGAGCGTCTCGCCGCGACGGGTGGGGTCGACCCCGGCGGCCTCGAGGACGGCGATCGCCCGCGCGGGGCTCCCGGCCCACCCGGCCAGCGCCGAGCGCAGCATCTTCCGGCGCTGGGCGAAGGCGGCATCGATGAGGGCGAAAACCTGCTCGCGGGTCGCCCGGCCCGCATCGGGCGGGGGCCGCCGGACCATCCGGACCAGGCCGGAATCGACATTGGGCGCGGGCCAGAAAACCGGCCGGGCCACGGCGCCGGCCTTCGTCACCGCGGCGAACCAGGCCGCCTTCGCGCTGGGGACGCCGTAGGTGCGCGATCCCGGCGGCGCGGCCAACCGGTCGGCGACCTCGGCCTGGACGAGCACCAGGCCGTGCTGGAGCGTCGGGAGCTGGGCCCAGAGGTGCAGGACGACCGGCACGGCGACGTTGTACGGGAGATTGGCGACCAGGGCCGTGGGCGGGTACGGCGATGCCGCCAGCAACGGCGCTGCGGCAATGGCCAGCGCGTCGGCCTCGATCACGGTCAGCCGGTAGGGCCAGTCCTCGCCGTCGGGCGTGCGGTCGGCGACGGTCGCAGGCAGGGCCGCCGAAAGCGCGGCGTCGATCTCGATGGCCACCACGTACGCGCCGCCGTCGAGCAGGCCCAGGGTCAGCGAGCCGAGACCTGGGCCGACCTCGAGGACCGTCTCGCCCGGCACGAGGTCCGCGGTGCGCACGATGCGCCGGATGGTGTTGGCGTCGTGCAGGAAGTTCTGGCCGAGGCTCTTGGTCGGGCGGATGCCGAGGGACTCCGCCAGCGCGCGGATCTCGGCCGGCCCGAGCAGCCCGGAAGACGACTCACCCACGGCGCGATCCGCGCCGTGGGTGAGTCTGCGTGCTTCTGTGTCCGCTCACGATGTCGATGGAGACAACCTAGCGAGTGCCGAGCTAGTACCAGCCCACCGACTGCGAATGGCCCCAGGCGCCGCACGGCGTGCCGTAGCGGGCCTCGATGTATCCCAGGCCCCAGGTGATCTGGGTGGCCGGGTTGGTCTGCCAGTCGGAGCCGGCCGTGGCCATCTTCGAGCCGGGCAGGGCCTGCGGGATGCCGTACGCCCCGCTGCTGGCGTTGCTGGCGTTCACGCGCCAGCCGCTCTCCTTGTTCCAGAGGGAGACCAGGCAGCTGAACTCGCCCTCGCCCCAGCCGCGAGCCAGGACCATGTCGTGCGCGATGCCCTGCGCACCGCCCGGATTCGGCGTGGCGGCGGCCGGAGCCGGCGCAGCAGCCGGGGTGGCGGCGGCGGGCTTGGTGGCCACCGGGGCAGGCGCAACGGCCACGGGCTTGGTGCCGATGCGCTGCTCCTGTGTCACCGGCGCCGTGACGATGCCCTCCGCCAGCGGCTCGCGGGCGGTCTCGACGCCGTCGACGTAGGTGACGTGGTAGGTCACGGACTTCTGGCCCACGACGCCCGGGGTGTCGATCACCGTCTTGCCGTTGGTCAGGGTGGCGTCCTCGGACTGCGAGGTGTCGAACGGGATCTCAAAGGCCTCGGCCACGTCGGCGTACGTGACGCGCTGGAGCGTGATCGTCATGCCCGTGGCGAGCGTCGTGGACGCCGGCACGCTCCAGAGGTCGCTCGCGCTGAAGGTGAAGCCGGCCGCCGTGACGGCGTCGCTGGCAAAGGTGCCGGTCGTGACGACGGGCTTGGCGATGCCATCGGCCACGACGGTGACCGACTTGGGCGTGCGCAGCTCGATGGTCGTGGGGTCCAGCGGCAGCCGCTTGGAGCGGGACACCGAGGAGTAGCTGCCGGCGTCGTAGCCCAGCTGGCCCAGCGCCTGCTCGACCGACGTCGCGGTCACCCAGACCTCCGTGGGCTGGCCATCGATCGTGAGCTTCAGCAGCCGGCCCTGGCGGACCACGATGGTGCTGCCGTCCTTGATCGCGGTGTCGACCGACGGGGCGACGACATCGTGGTTGTCGACGTCGATATCGGCGTCGGCCAGTGCGCCGCTGACGGTCCGGGAGACCGTGTGGATCGAGCGGTCCTCCCCGTCGACTCGGATGGTGACTGTCTTATCTACGAGCGTCCAGGCCACGGTCCCGGCGACTAGACCGCCGAGCACCATGCCGTAGACACCGCATTTGATACCTCGTCGCACAACACTCCCAGTGGTTTTGATTGCAGGTTCAAACACTCCAAAGGTCACGAGACCATAACAACGGATTTTTGAGCCTTGCAACCGTCAACCCAGGGTTCACCGTACGGATTCTGTTTGTCTGCCCGTTGTGTTTGCAGGGCTGCGTGCATGTGGATCACGATCGAAAATTGGTGCCCGAAACGTGGCGCAGATCCCTCATCAGGGCCTCTGAAGATCAATCCCAGCCGAACAGTCGCGCCCCATTGGCGGTGATCGCCGTACACAGCTCGGTCTCATCCACGCCTTTGACCTGGGCTATCAAGCGCAGGGTAAGCGGGATCAGATACGGGGCATTGGGCCGGCCCCTATGGGGGTGCGGCGTCAGGAAAGGGGCGTCCGTCTCGACCAGGATCGACTCCAGCGGGGCGGCGAGGGCGGCCTCGCGGAGCGCCGGGGCGTTGCGGAACGTAACCACGCCTGGGAAGGACAGCAGGAAGCCCTCGCCAGCGCACTCGCGGGCCATATCGGCGTCGCCGCTGAACGCGTGGAAGACGACCCCGGCCGGCGGCGGGCCCTCCTCGCGCAGGATCCGCAGCACCGCCTCGTGGGCCTCGCGGTCGTGGATCATCACGGGCTTGCCGACGTCCTTGGCCAGCTGGATGTGCCGCCGGAAATGGTGCTCCTGCTCAGCCGGCGTCGTGCGGTCCCAGTGGTTGTCCAGCCCGGTCTCGCCGATGGCGACGACCCGCTCGAGCGCGCCCAGAACGGCCAGGGCGGCGTAGTCGGCGTCGGTCATTCCGCGCACCTCGGTCGGATGGACCGCCACCGCGGCGTAGACATCCGGGTGCGCCCCGGCCGCCTCGACGCACCAGGCCGACGACGCCACCGTGTCACCGACAGTGACCACTCGGACGACGCCGACCGCGCGGGCCGCGGCCATCGCGGCGTCGAGGCTGGCGTCGTCGAGGCTGGCGTCGCCGAGGCGCACGCCCATCGCATCGAGGTGGCAGTGCGCGTCGAAGACCTCGCCCCGCAGCGGCTCCGGCGCCGCCGGCGGCGAGCCGGTGCGCCCGCTCACGCGCCCGCGGTCGACTCGGAGCCGGTCAGACGGGCGATCTCCTCTGCCACGATCGACGGGTCGAGCTTGGTGAAGATCGGCGTCGGCGCCGCCAAGGGGCGCCCGACGGCCAGCGGCGTGGACTCCCATCGCACCCCGGTGTCGTAATTGCCGGTCAGCACCGAGTAGGACGGCGACCCGGGCGCGGTCTCCTCGTCGACCTCGACCAGATCGGGCATGGCCGCCCAGATCCCCTCGCCGCCCAGCTGCGCGTGCACCTTGGACGAGGAGCCGGGCAGGAACGGCGTCAGCAGCGTCTTGGCGTCGTCGACGACTTGGAGCGCGACGTGCAGCACGCTGGCCATCCGCTCGGGATCCTCGTTCTTCAGCTTCCACGGCGCCATGTCCGAGAGGTACTTGTTGGCCTCGGACACCACCCGCATGGCCTCGCCGATCGCGGCCTTCTGCCGGGATGTCTCGATCAGGGCGCCGACGCTGTCGAAGGCCGCCCGCGACGACGCCAGGAGCGTGCGGTCCGCGTCGGTCAGCTTGCCCGCGGCCGGAATCGCGCCCAGGTTCTTGGCGGTCATCGAGATCGTCCGATTCACCAGATTGCCCCAGCCGGCGACGAGCTCATCGTTGTTGCGGTGCAGGAAGTGGTCCCAGGTGAAGTCGGTGTCCTGGTTCTCCGGCCCGGCCACCGACAGGTAGTACCGCAGCGCGTCGGGGTCGTAGCGCGACAGCATGTCCCCGACGTAGATGACCACCGAGCGCGACGACGAGAACTTCTTGCCCTCCATCGTCAGGAATTCGCTCGAGACGACCTCGAACGGCAGGTCCAGCGCGCCGAGGGAGCCCGGCGTGCCGCCCTTCGCGCCGATGCCCGAGTAGCCCATGAGCATCGCGGGCCAGATCTCGGCGTGGAAGACGATGTTGTCCTTGCCCAGGAAGTAGTAGGCCCGGGCGTCCGGGTTCTGCCACCACGCGCGCCACGCCTCCGGGTCGCCGCTGCGGCTGGCCCACTCGATGGACGCTGATAGATAGCCGACTACCGCGTCGAACCAGACGTAGATGCTCTTGTCCGAACGGTCGCGCCAGCCGTCCAGCGGGACGGGGATGCCCCACTCGAGGTCGCGGGTGTAGCTGCGCGGCTTGAGGTCATCGAGCAGGTTCAGGCTGAACTTCTGGACATTCGGGCGCCAGTGGCCCTGGGCCTGAAGCCAGGTGGCGAGCACCTCGGCGAACGCCGGGAGGTCGAGCATCATCTGCTCGGTCTCCTCGAAGATGGGCGTCTCGCCGTTGATCTTCGACACCGGGTTGATGAGGTCGATCGGGTCCAGCTGGTTGCCGCAGTTGTCGCACTGATCGCCGCGCGCGCCGTCGTAGCCGCAGATCGGGCAGGTGCCCTCTATATATCTGTCGGGAAGCGTCCGCCCAGTCGACGGGCTCTTCGCGCCGAGCACCGTCTGGGGGAAGATATAGCCATTCTTGAGCAGGCCGAGGAACAGCTCCTGCGCGATGGCGTAGTGGTTCTTCGTGGTCGTGCGGGTGAACAGGTCGTACGACAGGCCCAGGTTCTGCAGGTCGCGCTCGATCACGTCGTTGTACCGGTCGGCGAGCTCCCGGGGCGTCACGCCCTCGTTGTCGGCCTGCACCTGGATGGGCGTGCCGTGCTCGTCGGTGCCGCTGACCATGAGGACCTTGTTGCCCGCCATGCGCTGGTACCGGCTGAAGATGTCGGACGGGACGCCGAAGCCGGCCACATGGCCGATGTGACGGGGTCCGTTCGCGTACGGCCAGGCGACCGCGGTCAGGATGTGACGGGGCGAGCTCATGGAACCTGAGCTTAGTGAGCCTGCTTCGCGGCGATAACCGCGTCGTAGACGACCCGCTTCGCGACGCCGGCCTGCGCGGCCACGATCGCGATGGCGCTCTTGCGCGCGACGCCGGCGGTCTCGGCATCAGCCACCATCGCGGCCAGCTGCACGGGGTCCTCGATGGGACCGGCCGGCGGCGCGCCCGCCACGACGATGGTGATCTCGCCGCGCACATCGCCCTTCGCCCACTCGGCGAGGTCGCTGAGCTCGCCGCGGCGGACCTGCTCGTAGGTCTTCGTCAGCTCCCGGCAGACCGCGGCCGCGCGCTGCGCCCCGAAGGCGTCGCGCAGGTCGGCCAGGGATTCGGCCAGCCGGTGCGGCGCCTCGAAGAAGATCATGGTGCGCGGCTCGGTCGTCAGCGCCGCCAGGGCCTTGCGCCGCTCGCCGGCCTTGCGCGGCAGGAAGCCCTCGAAGCAGAACCGGTCGACGGGCAGGCCCGATACCGCCAGCGCGCTGAGCACCGCCGATGGGCCGGGCAGGATCGTCACGTCGAGGTCCTGCGCGATCGCCTCGGCCACCAGCCGGTATCCGGGATCGGACACCGAGGGCATCCCGGCGTCGGTCACGACCAGCACGTCGTCGCCCGCGCGCAGGGCCTCGATCAGGCTGGGCGTCCGCTCGCGCTCGTTGCCCTCGAAGAACGACACGATCCGCCCGGCCGGCTGGACGCCGAGGTCCTGCGTCAGGCGCCGCAGCCGCCGGGTGTCCTCGGCCGCGATCACCGGAGCGGTGCGCAGCGCCTCGATCAAGCGGGCCGACGCATCGCCGGGGTTGCCCAGCGGCGTCGCGCCCAGCAGCACCCGCCCCGGGGGCCGGCTTGAAGCGGCCTGACCTGGCGCGGCCTGACCTGAGGCGACCTGACCTGGCGCGGCCTGGCCTAGGGCAGGCTCATCCGCGGTCACCCGCCCAGCCTATGCGGCGCGGATGCAGTGGATCGGGCGCCCGGCTCGCCTACGATGAGCGCCGTGACGGCCGCTGCGGTGCTCGATGTGCCGCTGCCATCGGACGGGCTGCCCGCCGACGATCAGCCCCCCGCTGCTGCGCCCGCTCGCCGCGAGATCCCGGCGCCGCTGCGCCCGACCCTCCCCCTCGACCGCGCCCGCGGCTGGTGGGTGACGCTGGCGATCGTTGCCGTCGCCGCCATCACGCGCTTCTGGGCGCTGGGCTGGCCCCGCATCAAGATCTTCGACGAGGCGTACTACGCCACCGAGGCGCAGGAGATGCTGCGCTACGGCTACGAGGACAACCGCGGCTATATGTTCATCGTCCATCCGCCGCTGGGGAAGTGGCTGATCGCGGCCGGGTCGGCGATCTTCGGGGACAACGCGGTGATCGGCGACGGCGACCTCCTGGGCAGCGGCGGCGCCAGCAACCCCATCGGCTGGCGCCTGATGCCGGCGATCGCCGGGATCCTCTGCGTGCTCATCCTCATCCGGGTCACCCGCCGGCTGACCGGATCGACGCTGCTCGGCGGGATCGCGGGGCTGCTGCTCACCCTCGACGGGCTGTCGCTGGTGATGTCGCGGACGGCGCTGCTGGACATCTTCATGCCGCTGTTCCTGCTGTGCGCCTTCGCGGCGCTTACCGTCGATCGCGATCAGGTGCGCGCGCGCCTGGCCGGGCTCTACGCCGACGGCGCGGATCTGGCGGCCGGCGTCCCCACCCTCGGGCCCCGCCCATGGCGGCTGATCGCCGGCGTCAGCCTGGGCCTGGCGCTGAGCGTCAAGTGGTCGGCGGCGTCGTTCTGCGTGGCATTCGTGGTGCTGAGCCTGATGTGGGACCGCGGGGCGCTCAAGTCCGCCGGCGTGCGGCGGCCGACGGTCGAGGTGCTGCGCCGCTCGGCGCCCTGGGCCGCGGGCTCGGTCGGCGTCGTCCCCATTGCGACGTA
>JAOPVO010000260.1 GCA_025966155.1 Pseudonocardiales bacterium | reverse complement strand
CGGTCGCCGCCGGCACGGAGTTCAACGTGGCGATCCAGAAGATCCTGGAGGAGATCATCACCGTCCACGGCTCGTCGGTGTTCAACGGCGACGGGTACTCCCAGGACTGGCAGCTCGAGGCGGCCTCCCGTGGCCTGCCTAACCTGCGCACCACGCTGGACGCGCTGCCCGAGCTGATCTCGGAGCCGTCGATGGCCCTGTTCAGCAAGTACGGCGTCTTCAGCCACCGCGAGATGCATAGCCGGTACGAGATCGGCCTCGAGCAGTACGCCCTCAGCATCCACGTCGAGGCCAGCCTCGCCCTCGAGATCGGCTCGACCGTCGTCCTGCCGGCCGCGGTCCGCTACCAGACCGAGATCGCGCTCAACATCGGCTCGCTGAAGGCGGCCGGAGTCGAGGCGGACCTCGGGCCGCTGGAGGACATCACCACCCCGCTGACCGAGCTCCGGACGGCGCTGGGTGTTCTTCGGCTCGCCCTCCAGCACGACGGGGACACCCCGCTGGCCGAGGCCGAGCACGCCATGACCGACCTGCTGCCCGCGATGAACGCGGTGCGGGTGGCCGCGGACCTGCTGGAGCGCGTGGTGGCCGACGACCTCTGGCCGCTGCCGACCTACCAGGAGATGCTGTTCATCCTGTAGCTGGCTAAGTTTTTTAGGAAGGGCGGGTCGACCGGGGGAGGACCCGGTCAACCCGCCCTTCTCGCGTGCCGTGCCCGCGCTAGTGCGCAGTGACGAGTGCCTTCTCCGACTGTGTCGGCGTCAGGGACTTGAGCAGCTTCTCGCCCTCGACATCGACGTTGGGCAGCGCCTTGTCCAGCCACTTCGGGATGTACCAGGCGGACTTGCCGACCAGCGCCATGACAGCCGGCACGATGGTCATCCGCACGATGAACGCATCGACGAACACACCGAACGACAGCGCGAACCCGATCGACTTGATGATGGGGTCGTGGCCGAGCATGAAGCCGGCGAACACCGAGATCATGATGATCGCGGCCGCGGTGACGACGCGGGCGCCGTGGCGGAATCCGCCCACAACGGCCTCGGTCGGGGACTTGCCGTGCACGAAGTCCTCCCGCATCCGCGACACGAGGAACACCTCGTAATCCATCGCCAGCCCGAAGAGGATCGCGATGAGGATGATCGGCAGGAAGGCGATGATCGGCGCCGCCTGGTTCACCCCGAGCAGGCTGGCCAGCCAGCCCCACTGGAAGATCGCGACCAGCGCTCCGAAGGTCGAGCCGATTGTCAGCAGGAAGCCCGCTGTGGCCTTGATGGGGACGACGATCGAGCGGAACACCAGCAGCAGCAGGATCAGCGCGAGCCCCACGACCACGATCAGATAGATAGGCAGCGCGGCATTGAGCTTGTCGGTGACGTCGATCGTCAGCGCGGTCGCGCCGGTCACGTAGAGCCGCACGCCCTGGTCGGCGATCGTGGTTCCCTCGAGTGCGCGGATGGCCCGCACCAGGTCCTTGGTCGCGTCGCTGGTCGGGCTGCTGGCCGGGATCACCGAGAGCAGCGCGGTGTCGCCGGCCTCGTTCAGGTTGGCCGGGGTCACGGTCGCGACATCGGGCAGGGCCTCGATCTCGGTCTGCACCGCGGCGGCCGACGCGGCCAGATCGGAGGTGCCGTCGTCGGTCAGGGCGATGATCAGCGGGCCGTTGAAGCCGGGCCCGAACTTCTCGCCCAGCAGGTCATAGGTGATGCGCGCGCTGGTGCCCGGATCGGCCGTGCCGTCGTCCGGCAGCGTGGTCTTGAGGCTGAAGAACGGGATCGCGATGATGGCCAGGACCGGGATGGCGACGGCCAGCACGGGGATCTTGTGGGCGATGACCCAGCGCGACCAGCGCTCGCCGAAGCTGTCCGGCGCGTCGTGGGCGTCGTTGTCGAAGTCCGGCCCACGGCGCACGAAGGGCACCTTGGCACCGACGATCTTGCGGCCGGCGAAGCCGAGCAGGGCCGGCAGCAGGGTCAAGGCGATCATGACCGCGATGGCGACCGTGGCCGCGGCGGCCAGGCCCATGGTCGTGAGGAACGGGATCCCGACGACGGCCAGGCCGCTGAGGGCGATGAGCACGGTCAGCCCGGCGAAGACGACGGCGCTTCCGGCGGTCCCGGCGGCCCGTCCGATTGCCTCTTCCTCCTTGATCCCGGTCAGCAGCTCGTGCCGGTAGCGGGAGACGATGAAGAGGGCGTAGTCGATGCCGACCGCCAGGCCGAGCATGAGGGCCAGCACCGGGGCGGTGGAGCTCAGGTCGACCCAGTGCCCGACGGTGATGACGCTGGCCAGCCCGACCGCCACGCCGATGAGGGCGGTGAGCAGGGGGAGCCCGGCGGCGACCATGGACCCGAAGGTGATGGCCAGCACGATCGCGCCGATCACCACGCCGATGATCTCGGTCGCGCTCGTCGGGACCTGCGCGGTCAATGCGTCGCCGCCGGCCTCGACGCGGATCGCGTCGCTGCGCTGCTCGTCGGCGGCGTCGATGATCGCCGCGCGCTCGGTGTCCTTCAGCTCGCTGGACTGGACGGTGAAGGTGATCGATACGTAGGTGGTTGTGCCGTCCTCGCTGACCAGGCCCGTCTCGATCGGGTCGGTTATCGAGGAGATGTTCGGCTGATCCTTGACGGCGGCGATGAACCCGTCGATCGCGGCCGCGCCATCGGTGGCGCTGATCGAGGTTCCGTCCTTAGCCACGAACACGATGCGCGCGGTCGCGCCATCGGCGCTGGCGGAGGGGAACTTCTCGGCCAGGATGTCGATAGCCTGCTGGCTCTCGATGCCGGGGATGGTGAACCGGTCGCTGGATGGGCGGCTGAGGGTGGCCGCCCCTACGCCGGCGCCGATGAGCACGAGCATCCAGACGGACAGGATGAGCCATCGTCGGCGGAACGAGAATTTGGCGAGGCGATACAGATAGGTAGCCATGGAGCGCCTTTCAGACTGACGTGGTGAGTGCCGGAACGACGACGTCGTCGATCAGGCTGATGAGATCCGCCGACGTGGCCGGAGCCCCGCGCAGGAGCGTGTGGGCGAGTCCGAAGGACGCGATGAGGTGGCCGATGTAGGGCAGGGCCGCGCAGCCGGCCTTGACCTCGCCGCGGGCGATGGCGCGCTCGAAGACGCGATCAAGCTCGGCCAGGCCCGGGTCGAGCAGCTGGGTGCGGATGACGTTGCCCAGTTCCTCGTCGACGAACACCGCGCGGACCAGGCCGCCGATCAGGTCGATGTCGCCGTCGGACTTCTCGTCCATCTGCTCGAGGCGGGCCACGAGGTCCCCTCGCAGCGAGCCGGTGTCGATGTCGCTGGCCGGATGCGGGTGGTAGTGCTCCAGCGCGGCGACGACCAAACCGGGCCGGCCGCCCCACTGGCGGTAGAGCGTGGCCTTGCTGGTGCGCGCGTCGGCGGCGACGGCGTCCATCGTCAGGGCCTCGTAACCCACCTTGCGCACCAGATCGATGACCGCGTCGAGGATCTCGCCCTGGCGTTCGGCGGAGAGCCGACTGCGCGGGGCGGTCGCGATGGCGCTATCGGTCACAGGGTCTCCTTAAACGAAACGGTTTCGTACACTTAAGCACGATAGGGGTCGGCGCCGCCGCCGTTAGGCCATTTTGTGAGGTGGATCATTGGACGACGGGGGATACTGGGCACCGGGTATGCACGCGCGCTTTTTAGGGAGATCTGCCATGTCCGCACCGTCAGTTGCGCTCAGCGCCGCCGTACCGACCCAGCTTTTCATCGACGGTCGCTGGCGCGATGCCGCCGACGGCACCTTCGATGTGCTCGATCCGGCGACCGGCGAGGTCCTGCGCTCCGTCGCCGATGGCAGCCCGGCGGACATGACCTCCGCCGTCGATGCCGCTGGCGCCGCACTGGCCGGATGGGGCGCCACCGCGCCGCGCGAGCGCTCGGAGATCCTGCGCCGAACCTATGAGGCGATGATCGCGGCGAAGGACGAGATCGCCCAGCTGATCAGCGCCGAGATGGGCAAGTCCCTGGCGGACTCGGTGGCCGAGGTCGGCTACGCCGCCGAGTTCTTCCGCTGGTTCGCCGAGGAGGCCGTCCGGATCGGCGGGGAGCTGCGCACGGCGCCCGCCGGGGCGAACAGGATCCTCACCATCCGCCAGCCGGTCGGCGTGTGCCTGCTCATCACCCCCTGGAACTTCCCGGCCGCGATGGCCACCCGCAAGATCGCGCCCGCGCTGGCCGCTGGCTGCACCGTCGTGGTCAAGCCCGCCGCCGAGACGCCGATTACCACCCTCTACATCGCGCAGCTGATGGCCGACGCCGGCCTGCCCGCCGGCGTGCTGAACGTCGTCCCGTCCTCGAAGTCCGCAGAGGTCGTCACCGCCGCGCTGGAGGACAGCCGGGTGCGCAAGCTGTCGTTCACCGGCTCGACCCCCGTCGGGCGGCTGCTGCTGCGCCAGGCCGCGGACCGCGTGATCGCCACGTCGATGGAGCTCGGCGGCAACGACCCGTTCCTGATCCTCGAGGACGCCGACCTGGACGCGGCCGTCGACGGAGCCATGCTGGCCAAGATGCGCAACGGCGGGCAGGCCTGCACGGCGGCCAATCGGTTCCTGGTGCACCACTCCGTGGCCGAGGAGTTCGGGCGCCGCCTGGCCCAGCGGATGGGCGCGCTGGTGCAGGGCCCGGGCACGGACCCGGCTACGCAGCTGGGCCCGATGGTGTCGCAGAAGGCCGCCGACGGCATCGCCGCGGCCGTCGACGCTGCGGTGCAGGGCGGGGCCACCGCCATCCTCGGGGGCTCCCGCCACGTCGGCCCGGGCTACTTCTATCCGGCGACTGTGCTCACTGGCGTCGCGCCGGACGCGCCGATTGTCAACAACGAGATCTTCGGCCCGGTCGCCCCGATCGTGTCCGTGGCGGATGACGACGACGCCGTCCGCCTCGCGAACGCCACCGAGTACGGGCTCGTCGGCTACGTCTACTCCCGCGATCTCGCCCGCGCGCTCCGGGTCGCGGAGCGGATGGAGACCGGGATGGTCGGGATCAACCGGGGCCTCGTGTCGGACGCCGCGGCGCCGTTCGGCGGGGTCAAGCAGTCCGGCAGCGGCCGCGAGGGCGGCTTCGAGGGCATCGACTCCTACTTGGAGACCAAGTACATCGCCGTCGCCTGGTGAGCCGCGGGGGCGAGTCCTGGGACGTTGCGGCGGCCTATCCGCCGCAGTGTCCCGAAACCGGCGCCGGTTGCGCCCGATAGCGTGATGGCGTGCTGCCCACCGTCAACGCGACCGCCTACCTGACCGCACTGAAGGAGGGCGGCTCGCTGCCCGGGATCGTCGAGGCCGACGACTTAGGCACCTATGTCGTGAAGTTCCGGGCGGCGGGCCAGGGGCCGAAGGCGCTGGTCGCCGAGATCGTCGTCGGCACGCTGGGACGGCAGCTCGGGCTGCGGGTGCCGGAGCTGGCCCTGATCGAGCTGGACGTGGAGATCGGCCGACGCGAGCCCGATCAGGAGATCCAGGACCTGCTCGTGCGCAGCGCCGGCCTGAACCTGGCTATCGACTTCCTGCCCGGCTCCCTCGGCTTCGACGTCGGCTCCGCAGCCGCGCGGGCGCGGGTCGATCCGGTCGAGGCCGCGACGATCCTGTGGCTCGACTCGCTCAGCGCCAACGTCGACCGGACGTGGCGAAATCCCAACCTCCTGATGTGGCATAGGCAGCTATGGTGCATCGATCATGGGGCGGCCCTGCGGTTCCATCACTCGTGGGGGCGCACCGACTCGTTCGCCGCGTCGCCCTTCGATTGGTCGCAGCACGTGCTGCGCGACATCGCCGCGCCGCTCGGGCCGCTGGCTGATGGCCTGGCGGCGCGGGTCACCCCCGCCGCGCTTTCCGCCGCGCTGGATCTCGTCCCCGACGCGTGGCTCGCGCCCGATCCGCTGCGCCCCGATCCCGATGCCCCGGCCGACCCCGCTGCGGCCCGCGCGGCCTACCGCGAGGTGCTCCTGGCCCGCGTCGCGGCCATGCCGTCCTGGCTGCCGGTGGCCCCGTGACCGCGTCCGCGCCCGGTGAGGCCGGACGCGACCATGGCCCGTACGAGTACGCCCCCTACGAATACGCACTGGTCCGCGTATCGCCGCGCGTGGATCGCGGCGAGTGCGTCAACGTCGGCGTCGTCCTCTATAGCCAAGGGGCGCAATATCTGGCCGTGGACGTGCACCTCGACGTCGCCCGTCTTTCCGCGCTCCACCCGGGCGTCGATGTCGAGGCCATTACCGAGGCCGTCGAGGCCTTCGCCGCGGCCGCCGGGGTCGTGCCCGAGGGCAATCCGCGGGAGGGCGGGGGGATGGGCGCGCACTTCCGCTGGCTCACCGCCCCCCGCAGCACCGTCGTCCACGCCGGGCCGGTGCACGCCGGGATGACGGACGACCCGCCCCGCGAGCTCGGCCGTTTGATGGGCAAGCTCGTCCGTTGAGATTCCCCGCGTCCCGCGTTCGCCGACCCGGCCGCCGCAGGCACCTACGCCGCGACGACCAGGGCATTCGTCGGGACCCAGAGCATCCAGCTCCTGGCGCCTCGCAACCGACGGCATCCGGGTGCTGCACAGCTACGGCACTGGCGTGACCGCGCCGACGATCCCCCAGATCCTCGCCGGCGCCGGCTACACCTACAGCGGCAGCAACGTGAACTTCCAGATCGAGATCTTCTACACCCCGCTCGACCCGACGTATGGTCCCGTTGCGAACGTGGCTAACCCGAACCGGTGCACCGCGGCCGGTGCGGCGTTCCCGACCCAGTGCTCCCCGCCGGGCGCGGCGCCACTAGCAAGCGGACTGGGGCTGGCGCCACCTGGGCGACCGGGCTGGCGCCAGCTGCACGACCGGCCTAAAGCGGTACCGGAACTCGGTAGACTGACCCTTTGCGGGCCGAGCATCGGTGCGCGCTCCCCAGCCGCGTTCAGGAAGGCGTCAGCTCGATGGGTCTCGTCGTGCAGAAGTACGGCGGCTCGTCGGTCGCCGATGCCGAGCGCATCAAGCGCGTAGCCGAGCGCATCGTGGCCACCCGCCGCGAGGGCCACAGCGTCGTCGTGGTGGTTTCCGCGATGGGCGACACCACCGACGAGCTGCTCGACCTGGCTATGCAGGTGTCCGCCGCCCCGACCGGGCGCGAGCTGGACATGCTGCTCACCACCGGCGAGCGCATCGCCATGGCGCTGCTGGCCATGGCGGTCAACTCCCTGGGGTACACCGCGCAGTCGTTCACCGGCTCGCAGGCCGGCGTGCTCACCACCGCCACCCACGGCAAGGCCCGCATCATCGACGTCACCCCCGGGCGCATCCAGGCGTCGCTGGATGGCGGCAATATCGCGATCGTGGCCGGGTTCCAGGGCGTCAGCCAGGACACCAAGGACATCACCACGCTGGGCCGCGGCGGGTCGGACACCACCGCCGTCGCCCTCGCCGCGGCCCTGCACGCCGACGTCTGCGAGATCTACACCGACGTCGATGGCGTGTTCTCCGCCGACCCGCGCATCGTTCCCAACGCCAAGCAGCTCGAGACCGTCACCTACGAGGAGATGCTCGAGCTCGCCGCGTCCGGGGCCAAGATCCTGCATCTGCGCAGCGTCGAGTACGCCCGCCGGTACTCGATCCCCGTGCGGGTCCGCTCGTCGTTCTCGAACAAGCTCGGCACGCTCGTCCAAGGATCTATGGAGGACCTCCCCGTGGAGCACGCGATCATCTCCGGCGTTGCGCATGACCGAAGCGAGGCCAAGGTGACGGTGGTGGGCGTCCCGGACAAGCCGGGGCAGGCCGCCGCGCTGTTCCGGGCGATCGCCGTCGCCGACATCAACATCGACATGATCGTGCAGAACGTGTCGACCCGCGGCACCGGGCGCACCGACGTCTCCTTCACGCTGCCCAAGGCCGACGGCCCCGAGGCGCTGTCCACGCTGGAGAAGATCCAGGACGAGGTCGGGTTCGAGCAGCTCCTGTTCGACGACCACATCGGCAAGCTGTCGCTGATCGGCGCGGGCATGCGATCGCACCCCGGGGTGTCGGCGACCTTCTTCAACGCCCTCGCCGAGGCTGCGGTGAACATCGAGATGATCTCGACGTCGGAGATCCGCATCTCCGTGGTCTGCCGCGACACCGAGCTGGACGTCGCCGTCCGCGCTGTGCACGACGCATTCGAGCTGGGCTCGGCCGAGCCCGAGGCCGTGGTCTACGGAGGTACCGGACGATGAGCGCAGCACTGGGTTCCCGCTTCGCCGGCCGCACCGGTGGGCTGCGCATCGGCGTCGTCGGCGCCACCGGCCAGGTCGGCGGGGTCATGCGCACGCTGCTGGCCGAGCGCGGCTTCCCCGTCGCCGAGATGCGCTACTTCGCCTCGTCGCGCTCCGCGGGAACCACGCTGCCGTGGGACGGGCAGGACATCGTCGTCGAGGACGCGATGCTCGCTGACCCGTCCGGGCTGGACATCGCGCTGTTCTCCGCCGGCGGCGCATCGTCCAAGGTGCTGGCACCGAGGTTCGCGGCCGCGGGCGTCATCGTGATCGACAACTCCTCGGCGTTCCGGTCCGACCCCGATGTGCCGCTGGTGGTGTCCGAGGTCAACCCCGGCGCCGCGCTCTCGGCGTCGAAGGGCATCATCGCCAACCCGAACTGCACCACGATGGCCGCGATGCCGGTGCTCAAGCCGCTGCACGACGCCGCTGTGCTGATCCGCTTGGTGGCCACCACGTTCCAGGCCGTATCCGGGGCGGGGCTGGCCGGCGTCGAGGAGCTGGACAAGCAGATGCGATCGGTGGTCGACGGCGCGGCGGGCCTGACGTTCCGCGGCGACGCTGTGCAGTTCCCTGAGCCGACTAAGTTCATCGCCCCCATAGCGTTCAATGTTCTGCCGTGGGCGGGCTCGCTGGTCGACGACGGCATGGGCGAGACCGACGAGGAGAAGAAGCTCCGCAACGAGACGCGGAAGATCCTCGACATCCCGGATCTGCTCGTGTCCGGCACCTGCGTGCGCGTGCCGGTGTTCACGGGCCATTCGCTGTCGATCAACGTCGAATTCGCCTCGCCGCTGTCGGTGGCGCAGGCGACGGCGCTGCTTGCGTCGGCCCCCGGCGTCCAACTGGTCGAGGTGCCGACACCGCTGCAGGCCGCCGGCATCGACCCGTCTCTGGTGGGCCGCATCCGGCAGGACGAGGGCGTGCCGGACGGCCGCGGTCTCTCGCTATTCGTGAGCGGCGACAACCTGCGCAAAGGCGCCGCGCTGAACACGATCCAGATCGCCGAGCTCTTCCTCTAACCCCGAACGTTTGGCACACCGAGCCGCTGTGACCGGCTGAATCGACCAAACGTTCGGCCCTGTGGACGGTCGCAGTCGAACACCGACTGCTTCCGGCACGCTGCGCCGATGCAATGGTTCGATATCGCGCGTCGCCAGCACGGTGTCATCGCCCGCCCACAGCTCGAGGCCATCGGGTTCACTCGGCATCAGATCGCGAAGTTGCTAGAGGAGGGCCATCTCCGCCGCGATCGTGTGCCCGGCGTGTATCGCTCGGCCGCGACGCCATCGACGCAGTGGTCCGAGTCCTGGTCGGCGGTGCTCGCGGCCCGGGCGGTGCTCAGCTATCAAAGCGCGGCGAATCTCTGGGACTTCCCGGTCGCCGGCGATGGCCAGCTTCACGTGATCCCGACCCACCGCCGCCGGACTCGGATGCCCCCGGGCGTGCGCGTCCATCGAGTCGCAATCACGGACGCCGATGTGACCGAGCGATTCGGCCTGCCGATCACTGGGCGGACGCGTACCGCCCTCGATTGCTGCGGCATCTTGCCGATCGCTGCGGCCCGGACGTTGTTTGATCGAGCGCTGCAGCAGAACTGGATATCGCTCGGCGATTGCCTTCGGCGGCTGAAGGACGAGTCGGGACGGCACGGCAATGTCCAGCTTCGACGCCTCTTCGATGAGGCATCACTTGGAGACTCCGTGGCCGAACGGCTCCTCCATCAGTTGCTCTGGGAGGCCGGCATCGTCGACTGGCAGGCCAGCTACCCCATTGCCGGCTATGTCGCTGATGTTGCGTTCCCCGCATCGCGGCTTGTCGTTGAAGTCGATGGTTGGGCGCACCACTCAGGCGTCGAGCGATTCCAGACTGATCGCACGAAGCAGAATGCGCTGCTGGCCGCCGGCTGGTCTGTGCTGCGCTACACCTGGGCGGACCTGGTGGAGCGCCCAGGCCAAGTCGTCCGCGAGATCGGCGCGCACCTCGAACGTTTGGACGGGTGAGCCGCTGTGAGCGGCTCGGTGTGCCAAACGTTCGGTTCGTTAGCCCGGGAGGGGGGCGTTCCATTCGTAGGGCTCAATCTCGCGCAGCACCCTCCGGCGGCGGTTGCGGGGCAGGTGGTCGATGAACAGCAGCCCCTTCAGGTGGTCATACTCGTGCAGCAGGCAGCGGGCGAAGAAGCCGGTTCCCGTCGCCTCGATCGGCGAGCCGTTGCGGTCGAAGCCGCGCACCGTGGCCTGCGTCGGGCGCTCGAGCTCGTGATACGGCCCGGGCACCGATAGGCAGCCTTCCTCGCTGTCGTCCAGCTCCGAGCTCAGCGGGCCCAGCACCGGGTTCACGAAGTGCCCCACCTGGCGCACCCCGTTGGCGTCCGGGCAGTCGTAGACGAAGACGCGCAGGTCCACGCCGACCTGCGGCGCCGCCAGCCCCACGCCCTCGGCGACGTACATCGAGGCGAACATGTCGTCGATCAGGGTGCCGAGCTCGGCGTCGAACGCCGAAACCTCCCGGCACGGGGTCGAGAGGACGGGGTCGCCCACCATCCGGATCTTGCGCGGTCGGCCAGTGGCAGAGGGGGGAGTGCGGTCGGGCATCCAGCCAGTTTAGGGCGGCCGGCTCAGTACACGGCCCGCCCAGCCAGGGCCTCGCGCATCGGCAGCACGGCGACGTCGGATGCGGCCAGCGCGGCGCAGAAGCCGCGGAACACGTCGCCCAGGATGTCGTACGGCCCGCGGTCCTCGCCCTCGGAGAACCCGTGGAAGGTGAACACGATCCACGCGCGGTGGGCGCGGGCGTCCTCGATGTGGGCCAGGAACTCGTCCAGGGTGGGGTGGGTCGCCGCCTTCACCACGATCGTGCGGATCCGGTCGGGCTGCGTGGTGGGCCAGGTCTCGACCAGCGCGCCGTTGGCGCTGCGCGCGGCGGCGAAGAAGCGCATCACGTCCGCAGCGGCGGGGGCGTCGAACCAGCCGCCCGGGTACGCGAACGTATCGGTGTCGTAGCCGTGCGCGGCATTCCAGTCGCGGATCTGCGCCAGCTCGACGAACCGCTGCTCAGGCGTCATCCGGTGCAGGCTCAGCTTGTGCGACTCGTCGGTCGTGGCGTGCCCGGAGATCTCCCAGCCGGCCGTGGCCATCGCGGCCACCTGGACCGAGGTCAGGTAGTCAGGCTGATCCAGCCGCCCGATGATGGGCACGAGGGTGCCGCGCAATCCCGTGGCCGTCATCGCCGGGTAGGCGATGGAGTACTGCGAGGCGAAGGAATCGTCGAAGGTGAGAGAAATGACGCCGGAGGGGAACTGCGAGGGCTGCGGCGCGAAGCCGATCCCGCCCAGGCGCACGGTAATCGGCTCGCCCTCGGTGGCGGTCGCCGCGAATTCCCAGTGGGTCAAGGCCCGTCGGTCCGGTGCGCCGACAACCTCTGCGTCGGCGAAGGACAGGCCCACGATGGCCCACTCCTGGGCGGTGAACGCCGGGGGCCGGCCCATCGGATCCGGCGGGATGCGCCAGACGAAGCGGTCGTCCACGGAAGATCCGGCGCTCAGCGCGATGCCGGCGGATCGGTTCGGGTCGTCATGCTGGAAAGCGACAATCACGTTGCGCCCCAACAGATCGACAGCGTCGGCAACCCGCGATGCGCCGTGCGGGCCCGCCGCGTCCAATGCAATGGCGAGGCATTGGCCGCCAAGAACCCCGTTGCCGGATACGGAGACGGCCGCCGCCGGGCTGCCGGGCGACGGCGACCAGGGGCTGGCGTCGAGCAGCGCGTCGATCCACTGGATCAGCGGGCGGTGCACGATTCCGCGCGGCGCCACACCGGGGATCCCTTCAGGCACTGACATCCAGCCTCCTTGAACTCGGTCCTCGCCATCGACGGGGCCAATCGGACGTAGTGCTGAGGACGCTAACGTCGCCGCACGCGCAGCGGAGGCGACTATGGCGATGCCCACCCCGGTCGGCCTGCGGGCCTGTGCGATGGGTTGGCGCGAGAGCCTCCGGAGGCGTTGCGCCGCAACGGGAATCGGCAGCGCAACTGCCGCGAAATGCGGATGTCGTTGCGAGGTAACGGGATCGCCGCACGCTCGACGGCACCCTCAGTCCGCTGCTTGCCCGCAAGGAGAGACCCATGACAGTTCTCGATAGCGACGGCCCCGGCCCGCTCAAGGTCGGCATCTCGATCGGCGATCCGTCGCTCGACGTGGTCATGGAGATCGTGAAGGCGGCCGAGACGGCCGGCATCGACACCGTGTCGGTCGGGGACAGCAAGTACGGGGCCGAGAGCTTCACGATGCTTGCCGCGATCGCGGTGCTCACCGAGAAGATCGGCTTGGTGTCGTCGGTCGCCGGGTGGGTCCGGACGCCGGCCATCACGGCCCAGCTGACTCACACGATCTCGTCCCTGAGCAAGGGCCGGTTCAGCGTCGGCCTGGGCCCGCTGCCCCAGTACCGCATCGAGGACTGGCACGGGATGGAGTTCAATCCCATCCTGGCCCGGTTCCGCGAGTACATCATGGCGCTGGCCGCCTGCCTCGACGCGACCGAGGCGGCCCCCACCAACATCGATGGCCAGTACTTCTCGACGCACGGCTTCGTCGGCCCCAGCTTCGACCGCGTGCGTCGCTCGCCGATCATCCTGGC
>JAOPVO010000242.1 GCA_025966155.1 Pseudonocardiales bacterium | reverse complement strand
CGACGAGCTCCAGGATCTCCTCGTCCTCGACCATGTCGGCCTTGTTGAGGGCGACGACGATGTACGGGACGCCGACCTGGCGGGCCAGGAGGACGTGCTCCTTCGTCTGCGGCATCGGGCCATCGGTCGCCGCGACCACGAGGATCGCACCGTCCATCTGCGCCGCACCCGTGATCATGTTCTTCACGTAGTCAGCGTGACCGGGGCAGTCGACGTGGGCGTAGTGACGCGCCTCGGTCTGGTACTCGACGTGCGCGATCGAGATCGTGATGCCGCGCTGACGCTCCTCAGGAGCCTTGTCGATCTGATCGAACGGCGTGAACGGGTTCACGTCCGGGAACTTGTCGTGAAGCACCTTGGAGATCGCCGCGGTCAGCGTGGTCTTGCCGTGGTCGATGTGTCCGATGGTGCCGATGTTGACGTGCGGCTTGGTCCGCTCGAACTTGGCCTTGGCCACTCTCTGATCCTTCCCTCACGGGGTTACGCGCCGGGGTATCCGGCGATCTTGACTTCTTGGATGACGTGATGTGGTGCGGAGCACCTAGTTCTCAAGTGCAGCAGTTCTGACGTGCGGCAGTACCGGCGAACTGGGCGAGTCTACTCGCCGTTGACCTTCGCGATGATCTCCTTGGCGACGTTGCCCGGGACCTCGGCGTAGCTGTCGAACTGCATCGAGTAGCTGGCCCGGCCCTGGGTCTTCGACCGAAGGTCGCCGACGTAGCCGAACATCTCCGACAGCGGCACCAGGGCCTTGACGACCCGGATCCCGTTGCGCTCCTCCATGGCCTGAATCTGGCCACGGCGGGAGTTCAGGTCGCCGATGACATCGCCCATGTTGGCTTCGGGCGTTGTCACCTCGACGGCCATCATTGGCTCGAGCAGCACGGGCTTGGCCCGACGAGCCGCGTTCTTGAACACGATGGAGCCGGCGATCTTGAACGCCATCTCCGAGGAGTCAACGTCGTGGTAGGCACCGTCGAGCAGGGTCATCTTGACCCCGACCAGCGGGAAGCCCGCCAGGATGCCGTACTGCAGCGAGTCCTGCGCACCGGCGTCGACCGAAGGGATGTACTCCTTCGGGATGCGACCGCCGCCGACGGCATTGACGAACTCGTACGTCGGGCCATCGGTGGTGAGCTCAAGGGGCTCCAGCTTGATCTGGACCTTGGCGAACTGGCCCGAACCGCCGGTCTGCTTCTTGTGCGTGTAGTCCTCGCGCTCGACGGTCGCGCGGATGGTCTCGCGGTAGGCCACCTGCGGCTTGCCGACATTCGCCTCGACCTTGAACTCGCGGCGCATGCGGTCGACCAGGATCTCCAGGTGGAGCTCGCCCATGCCGGCGATGATCGTCTGACCCGTCTCATCGTCGTGGTGGACCTTGAATGTCGGGTCCTCCTCGGCGAGCTTCTGGATCGCGACGCCCAGCTTCTCCTGGTCGCCCTTGGTCTTCGGCTCGATCGCGACCTCGATAACCGGGGCCGGGAACGTCATCGACTCGAGGACAACCGGGTTCTGCGGGTCCGACAGCGTGTCGCCGGTGGTGGTCTGCTTGAGACCGGCCACCGCGATGATGTCGCCCGCGCCGGCGCGCGCCATCTCCTCGCGCTTGTTGGCGTGCATCTGGTAGATCTTCCCGATGCGCTCCTTGCGGTCCTTGGTGGAGTTCAGGACCTGCGCGCCGTTGTCCAGCACGCCGGAGTAGATCCGCAGGTAGGTCAGCTTGCCCAGATGCTGGTCGGTGGCGATCTTGAAGGCCAGCGCGGACAGCGGCTCGGACTCATCGGCGTGGCGCAGGATGACCTTCTCGCCGTCCATCGACGTGCCCTCGATCGATGCAACATCCATCGGGGAGGGCAGGTAGTCGACGACTGCGTCGAGCATGGGCTGAATGCCCTTGTTCTTGAAGGCCGATCCGCACAGCACGGGGTTCAGCTTGTCCGCGACCGTGGCCCGGCGGATGCCGGCCTTGATCTCGGCAACGCTGAGCTCGGCTCCGCTGAGGTACTTCTCGAGGATCTCGTCGTCCTGCTCCGAGAGGGTCTCGAGCATCTGGATGCGGTACTCGTCCGCGAGCTCCTGCATGTCGGCCGGGATGGCCTCGATCTCGAACTCGGCGCCCAGCGCGGTCTCGCCGCGCCAGGTCAGCGCGCGCATCTCGACGAGGTCGACGACCCCGATGTGGTCGCCCTCGAGGCCGATCGGCAGCTGGAGCACGAGCGTCGTGGCGTTGAGGCGGTCCTTCATCATCTCGACGCAGCGGAAGAAGTTCGCCCCGGTGCGGTCGAGCTTGTTGACGAAGCACATGCGCGGCACGTTGTACTTGTCGGCCTGGCGCCAGACATTCTCGGTCTGCGGCTCGACACCTGCGACGCCGTCGTACACGGCAACCGCGCCATCGAGGACGCGCAGAGAGCGCTCTACCTCGACGGTGAAGTCGACGTGGCCCGGCGTGTCGATGATGTTGATCGCGTGGTCTTTCCAGAAGCACTTGGTCGCAGCGGACGTGATCGTGATGCCGCGCTCCTGCTCCTGCTCCATCCAGTCCATGGTGGCAGCGCCGTCGTGAACCTCACCGATCTTGTACGTGATGCCGGTGTAGTACAGGATGCGCTCGGTGGTCGTGGTCTTGCCGGCATCGATGTGCGCCATGATCCCGATGTTCCGGGTCTTGGCAAGCTCGGCGTTGTTGGCCACTGTCCTTCTTCCTTCTTCCGAATGCGATGTCCTGACGCCAGCGACGCTGCTGGTTGAGCACTGTGGCTCTGGGCTGTGCGGTGCGGGACTACCAGCGGTAGTGCGCGAAGGCCTTGTTCGACTCGGCCATCTTGTGCATGTCCTCGCGACGCTTCACGGCGGCGCCGAGGCCATTGCTGGCGTCGAGCAGCTCGTTCATGAGGCGCTCGGTCATCGTCTTCTCGCGGCGGCCGCGGGAGTAGGTGACCAGCCAGCGCAGCGCCAGCGTGGTGCTGCGGGCGGGGCGCACATCGACGGGGACCTGGTAGGTCGCCCCGCCGACGCGGCGGCTGCGGACCTCGAGGCTGGGCTTCACGTTGTCCAGCGCGCGCTTGAGCGTGATCACCGGGTCGGCGCCGCTCTTCTCGCGGCAGCCTTCCAGTGCGCCGTACACAATGCGCTCGGCGACCGAGCGCTTGCCCGACAGCAGCACCTTGTTGACCAGCTGGGTGACCAGCGGGGATGCATAGACCGGGTCTATGACGAGAGGACGCTTCGGAGCGGGACCCTTGCGAGGCATCTCAGCTCTTCTCCTTCTTCGCGCCATAACGGCTGCGAGACTGCTTGCGGCCACGGACGGCCTGGGTGTCCAGGGCCCCGCGGATGATCTTGTAGCGAACGCCGGGGAGGTCCTTCACTCGCCCGCCGCGCACGAGCACGATCGAGTGCTCCTGCAGGTTGTGGCCCTCGCCAGGGATGTACGCGGTGACCTCGACCTGGCTGGTCAGCTTCACACGGGCGACCTTGCGCAGAGCCGAGTTCGGCTTCTTCGGGGTCGTTGTGTAGACGCGGGTGCATACACCGCGCCGCTGGGGGCTGCCCTTGAGCGCCGGCGTCTTGGTCTTGCTGAGCTTGCTCTGCCGGCCCTTGCGGACCAGCTGCTGGATCGTAGGCATACGGCCCGCAATCTCCCTGTCGTTAACGTCGTCGACGTCCGACCCGCCGGCTGGCAGGTGGTGCGCCCTCTGTGGTGTTCTGAGGTATTTCTGTCGTGCAGGCCTTGTAGTTACTGGCCTTCGCTAGCTCGTCCGGTACACGCACCCGGGTGTGTCGCGCTGCCTCGAACCTCTGCCTCGCTCAAACTCACGGGGCCGACCCTCGAGCGCGGCGCTGACACGCGCAACAAGTCCCGGGCATACGTCCACTCGGGCACCGACAGGTGACAGTACCTGTCTACGGGGTGCAGGTCAAAGCGTTGGCCCCAACTGCTCAGCCGCTCTTCGGGATCGAGTCGAAGCTGATGACCTGATCCGCCGGCGGGGCCTGGAACGGGACGGCGGCCCCCCACTGCGTGATGCTCACAGTCGACGTCGATGTGGTCGTGCCGGCCTTGGCCGGGTCCGGATCCACCCGCAGCGGCCGGTAGGGATCCGCAAGCGCGATCTGCAGGATGCTGCCGGCGTTGTCGCTTACCCCGATGGCCTGGACGCCGTCCACCGTGGTGATCCCGAGCTTGGTGAGCTTCGCGTCCTTGGTGTTGGCGAACAGCTCCTCGGCGACGCCCCCGATGCTGGCGGAGTAGGAGAAGGCGGCGAAGGCGGCGTTGGCCCGCGAGGTGAGCACCCACTTGCCGGCGACGGCGATCTGGCCGGCCGAGCCCAGCTTGAGCTGATCGGTCCAGAAGCTGGCCGGGCCGGTGAGCCACATGTCCAGGCCGGAGATGCGGATACCGGTGACCGACGTGCCGCTGGTGATCGTCCCCATCGCGGTGCTGTTCTTGTCGACCTGAAGCGACGTCACTGTGGTCTGGCCGTTGCTGACCACGGTCTGGCTGAACAGGAAGCTCTGCGCGCCGCGCATCGTCGCCTCGGCCGTGGCCAGGATCGACGCGAGGTCCGAGTCCGCCGTCAGGGGCCCGACCGACCCGGTCGGGACGATGGACGGGCCCGCGATCGGCGCGCTGCCCGACGCCGCGCCGGTGCTCTGCACCGGGTTAGTCGACGTCCCCGGTGTCGGGTCGGCGCCGCCGCTGCTGCCCGAGCAGGCCGCCAGGGCGGTTGCGGCGATGACGGCGCCCACTCCCGCAAGGGGACGGGCGAGCACAGTTCGGATCCTCAACGCGGTTCTCCTTGTGAGCGCAACACGACTTCGGGGCACATTCGGGCCCGCACGTTCGCAGGCAGCAAGCGGGCAAGCATTACAGACCGCGCAGGCGACGCGGGCCGACATCCACGCGGACGGCCGCGGGGCGGATCTCGATGCGGGCATCGAGCACCGCGGAGCCGGAGCCAGCGGCCACCACCGGATCCAGCTCGCACCGCGCGATCTCGGGGACCAGCTCCCCCAGCAGCGATAGCCGCAGGGCCAGCTGCTCGAGCGCGTCGAGGTCCGCCGCGCGCTCGATGAGCACGGGCACGGCCCGGGGCCCGCGGATCAGCTCATGGGCATCGCGGGCCGTCAGCGGGACGATGGCGAAGGCGCGATCGCCCAGCAGCGCCGGGACCGATCCGCCCAGCCCGAACCCGACCAGCGCGCCGAACGCGGGGTCGTCCCGCAGCTCCAGCACCACGTCGGTGCCCCGGGCGGCCATCGCCTGGACCACGGCCGAGGGGTCCGAGGCGGCGCCGAGGCCGAGCTCGGCCCATGCCCGCTCGACTGCGCCCTCGTCGGCGAGGTGCAGGCGCACGGCCCCGGAGGCTTCGCGCAGGGCGACCCCTGCCGGTCCGGCAACTGCGCCGAAGGCGGCCCGGGCCTGCTCGACCGTGCCGGCCTCGCGCCAGGGCACCAGCAGGATCCCGACGGCGCCGAGCAGCCGGGCCGTCTCCGTGCGCGTCAGCACCCGGCCCTCAGGTTGCTGGGCGAGCACGTCGCGCACGACATCGCGGGCGGGCTGCGCATCCATGCCCGTCCACTGCGGCGGCGGATCGAGGGGCTGATCCCGCCACCGGGCGTACCGCACTGCTCGGGCCAGCGCCCGCACCGCCCGCCCGGGCTCGGAGTACGACGGGACGGACCCCGGCGCCGGCGCGGTATCCCCGCTGGCGGCAAGCCCGCCGGGGATGCCGTCCAAGCCCAGGAAGGTCGAGACGACGGGCTTGTCCGCCACCGCCAGTGCGGCTCGGATCGCGACGGCGACGTCCTCGTCCGAGGTGCCCTGGATCGGCGGGATGAAGACCGCGACAACGGCATCCACCCCGTCGTCGAGCAGTGCCGCCTCAAGCGCGGCCCGGTACTCCGGCCCCCCGGCACGGACGCCGACGTCGACCACGCGGGCGACGGCCAGGCCCTCGGCGGCGAGCTCGTCGGTGACCAGCCCGCCCAGCGCGGAGGAGTTGCCCACCACCGCCACCCGGTCGCCGCGGGGCAGGGGCTGGGCGGTCAGCAGCAGGGCGACGTCGAACATGTCGGCGATGGTGTCGACGCGGATGATGCCCGACCGATCGAAGAGGGCGTGCAGGGTGGCATCGGGCAGCTGGACCGAGGTGGCCCGCAGGCCCACCGCCGGGGCGCCGCGGCCGCTCTTCACGACCACCACCGGCTTGGTCCGCCCGAGCCGACGGGCCAGGCGGGCGAACTTCCGCGGGTTGCCGAAGCTCTCCAGATAGAGCAGCGCCACGTCGGTCTCGGGATCGCTCTGCCAGTACTGAAGCAGGTCGTTGCCCGACACATCGACGCGGTTGCCGGCCGAGACGAAGGTCGAGATGCCCAGTCCGCGACGGGCGGCCTCACCCAGCAGGGCCACGCCGAGCGCGCCGGACTGGCAGAAGAACCCGGCCCGGCCGCGCAGCGGGATCGTCGGGGCGAGGGTGGCATTCAGGCCGACGGCCGGGTCGGCGTTGGCGACGCCCAGGCAGTTCGGGCCGACCACGCGCATGCCCTGGGTGCGGGCCGCGGCCAGCAGATCGCGCTGGGCGCCCAAGCCGGCGGCGTCGCCGGTCTCGCCGAACCCGCCGGAGATCACCACCAGCGCGTGGACCTTGCGCTGCGCCGCCTGCTCGACCACGCCGGGGACGGCCTCGGCAGGCACGGCGATGACGACCAGATCGATCGGGTCGGGCACATCGGCCAGCGACGGATACGCCCGCACGCCGTGGATCGACCGGGCCTCGGGGTTGATCGGGTACAGCGGGCCCGAGAAGCCCGCCCGCAGCAGGTTCTGGAAGACCGCGCTGCCGATCTTGCCCACGTCGTTGCTGGCCCCGACCACGGCCACCGAGGCCGGGTGCAGGAGCCGGCGGATCGAGCGCGCCTCGGCTACCTGCTCGCGCTCGCGGGCCACCGCCTCCGTCGCTGCCGTCTCGTCGATGGCGAAATCCAGCTCCACCTCCGAGCCCTGGTAGTGCGGGCGCGAGGTGTATCCGGCATCGCGGAAGACCCGGAGCATCGCCCGGTTCTCCGCCAGCACCACCGCGGCGAACCGCTCGACGCCCACCTCGCGGGCCGCGGCGGCGAGGTGCTCGAGCAGGACCGAGCCGATCCCCCGGCCCTGATGGGCGTCGCTGACGACAAACGACGCCTCGGCCTCGAGATCACCGGGCGCGCGATCGAACTGGCCCATGGCGATGATGCCCGTGCCGAGGGTCACGGCGAGGACCACGCGATTGACCCCGTCGGAATGCGTCAGGGACCGGATGGTGGAGTCGGGCAGCTCGCCGATGGGCGCGAAGTACCGGAGGTAGCGGCTGCGGAAGGACAGCGCGTTGTGGAATGCGGCCAGCGCGGCCTCATCGCCAGGGACCAGCGGGCGCAGGTGCACGGTCCCGCCATCGGAGGCCACGACATCGGCGGCCCAGCGATCGGCTAGGGGCTCAGTCACGCGGGTCGCCCGGATCGAGGCCCAGCAACGGGAAGATCGCGGATCGCGTCGCGGCGATCGACCGATCGATGACGGCCTCGCTGCCGGGCTCCCACGCGCGCACCGCGATAACGGGATCGGGCCGCTCGCCCATCCGGACGGGAACACCCGGCGATCCGGCCCGCCCGATCACCGTCGCGCGCCACGCATCGGGCACCGCGGCGGCTGGGTCCAGCGGGTGGCCGGTCATCTCGGCGATCAGATGCGTCCACGTCAGGGGGACGCACCCGACGAGGTTGTAGCCGCCGCCGCCCAGGGCCAGCCACCGCCCGCCCGCCGCGTCGTGCGCCAGTCGGTGCAGCGCGGCGATGGCGGTGCGCTGCCCGTCGACGGTGAGGCGGAGCTCGGCCAGCGGATCGCCGATGTGGGTGTCGCAGCCGCACTGGGTCACGAGCACGTCCGGTGCGAAGGCGCGCACGACGCTGGGCACCACCGCCTCGAACGCGCGCAGCCACGCCTCGTCGTCGGTGCCGGGGGGCAGCGCCACATTGACCGACGTGCCCTCGCCGGCCCCGGCCCCGAGATCGCCCGGCCGCCCGGTGCCCGGGAACAGGGTCCGCGGGTCCTGATGGAGGCTGACCGTCAGCACCCGGGGGTCGCCGTAGAACGCCGCCTGGACGCCGTCGCCGTGATGCACGTCGATATCGATGTAGGCCACGCGCGCGGCTCCGGCGGCCAGCAGCGCGTGGATCGCGATCACCGCGTCGTTGACGACGCAGAACCCCGACGCCTCCTCGGCCATCGCGTGGTGCAGGCCCCCGGCGATGTTCACCGCATGAGCGCCGGGCCGGGCCCAGACTGCCTCGGCCGCCCGCACCGAGCCGCCGGCGATCAGCGCGCTGACGTCGTAGATCCCGTCGAAGCGCGGGGTGTCCCCCGGCCCGAGGCCGAATCCCGTGTACCGGCGGTCGGTGGACGCCGCGCGCAGCGCCTCGAGGTAGCGCGGGGTGTGCGCGGTGAGCAGTAGGGCCTCGCTGGCCGGCGCCGGGGCGACCATCTCGACGCGATCGAGCACGCCGAGCTGCCCGGCCAGGTCCATCGTCAGTTGCAGGCGCCACGGCGACATCGGGTGCGGGCCGAAGTCATAGCCCAGGTACCCGTCGTCCCAGACCAGCGTTGTGGGGCAGCTCACGACGGGAACGCTAGCTTGCTGCCGCTGTCAGCGGGCTGTGACAGCGTGCCTTCACCGCGCGTGGGCGCTGGTGACCACCACGCGGTCTATGTCGGGCAGCGCGGTTGGCGGCTCGTCGGTCCACCAGGCGAAGTCCAGCGTGGAGAGGAATCCGTCCTCGACCCAGACCAGCAGCTCCCCCACCGACTCCCCCGCGGCGTCGATCACCTCGGCGTCGACCTGCACCGGGCCGTTCGGGTATCCGGATCGGGGCGCGCCGGCCAGGACGCCCAGCCGCAGCATGGTCACCGGGCCCAGCACGGAGCCGAGGTGGTCCACCTGCGCCATGAGCTCGACGATGCCGGGCACCCGTGCGGCCTGCAGGACGTGGCGCAGCAGCGCCGCCGTCGACTCGATGCCGATGCGGACGTCAGGGGACGGGTCACTCACGCGGGCCACGCTAGCCGGGCGCGTCAGCAGGGTCAGGGGCGGCAGGGTCAGGGTCGGCCGGGGCACGGTCGTCGGACGGGGCGCGGTCGTCGGACGGGGCGCGCAGCCGGGCCAGTACCAGCGCGACCGGGGCCAGCAGGATCGCCGAGCCGAGCATGGCCACCGATACGCCATACCGACTGCCGAGTGCCCCCAGCGGCGGCCCGCCGATCATCTGCCCGATCGCATCGGCCTGCCCGTTGATCGAGAGCGAGGTCGCCCGGGCCGACGAGTCGAGGTTGCGGTTGAGCCACGCGGATTGGATGGGCGCGGCAACCGCCGCCGCCGCGCCGCGCAGCCATAGCGCGGCGAGCACCAGCCAGAGGCTGCCGAGCAGGGCGATGCCGACTATGCCGGCGACCTGGAGGAGCACCAGGATCGCCACGAGGCGGCTGGGATGCAGCGCCTGAACCCGCTCGGGGGCCACCCGGCTCACCGTCAGCGACGCCGCGAGCGCGATCGCCGTGCCGACCAGGCTGATCAGCGTGAACAGCGCAACTGGGCCGCTCTGGCCGAGCACGCCCGGTGCGTCGAAGTCCTCGACCACGCGCACCGTCCAGAGCCGATCCACTGCCTCGCTCGACAGGCCGACCAGCAGCCCGATGACCAGGAAGGCCCGGACCACCGGCCGACGGCGGGCGACGGCGAGCCCGGCCGACAGCGACCGGCCCATCTGGGCGAAGGTCTCGCGCTCGCCCCTGGGCGTCGGCACGAAGCCGGTCTCGTGCATCAGCGGCGCGAGAACCAGCGCGAGCATGACGAACCCGGCGCCGGACGCGATCAGCGGGACCTGAATGTCGATCAGGCC
>JAOPVO010000163.1 GCA_025966155.1 Pseudonocardiales bacterium | reverse complement strand
GCGCCGGTCGTGCCGTACGCCGCCGCGCTGTGAGCTCAGACCGGCCCGCCCAGGTCGGTTAGCCGCGCGCCGCCCGCACCGAAGTCGTCGCCGTCGCCCTCGTCGCCCTCGCTGAAACCGCCGTCGTCTTGGCCAACCTGGTCGCCCCGCAGCCGGGGCGACCGGCGTGGATCGAGTCCGTGGGCCAGCGCATCGAGCAGCAGGCGGGCGGCGGAGCACCCAGGGTCGCTGCGCAGCGCCCGGCTTGCGGCGATGCCGGCCAACGTCCCGTTGCCGGCCCGCCACTCCTGCCAGCCCAGCAGGAACAGCGGCTGCGCGTCGTAGGGCGGCGGCAGCGCGTGAGCCAGCGTCCGCCAGAGGCCGCTGGCCGGGATACGGCCGCCCTCCAGTGCCAGCCAGCACGCGTCGCGGACCGCGATGTCGCCCAGCGCTACACCGAACCGGGCCATCTGCACCGGGCTCGGCTGCTGCTCATTTGCCTGCTCGCGGCTCGGGTCGCCAGCGGGCGCATCACGCGCGCTGGCCCGGGCCGCGGCGAACAGAGCGCGGATGACCGATCGGCGATGCGAGGCTTGACGGTCGCCCAGGATCGCCTCGAACTCCGCGGCCTCGGCTGCATCGAGCAGGGGCGTCATGAGGGCCAGCAGGTCCGGGGACTGCGGGGCGAGCACCCCTTCCAGCGCCTCGCGATCGGGAAGGGCGCTCAGTCCGGCGTAGGTCGCGGTGGCGGCTGTGCGCGAGCCCGGCCCCGAGCGCGGAGATCCCCCGGGCGGGCAGCACGCCGGGTCCGAGCACAGATAGGACCACCAGAGATCGTCTCCCACCAGCAGCGCATCGCGCACGCTCAGCTGCGCATCCTCCAGCGCGTCCCCGACCTCGTCGATGACCGCGCGCCACGGCATCTCCTCAGGCGCGTCGCCGTCGGTCTGCGGATCCGGCGCCCCGCCCGCGGCCTCGCTGTCGTAGATCAGCACGACCGCGCTGTGGGCGCCGGAGCGGGCCAGCGCCGCGGTGCACCGGCGCACGATGCCGGGGTCGACGACGAGGTCGGCGAGGTCGACCCGCGCGCTCACGCCGACCCGGTCGCGCCCATTCGGGGACGAGCCGAGCCCAACCAGCACGAGGCTGTCGCGCGGATGGAAGCCCAGCAGATAGGGCACCGAGTCGATGAGCTCGGCCGGGCCGCCGAGGGCAAGGACGGGGGTCGGCTCGAAGGGCGGGGCGATGCGGACATCGCGGCCCCGCGAGCCGGGGCCCGGGCCGCTGCGGCGGGAGAAGGGACTAGTCGTCATGCCCGAGAGCGTGGCGGCCGGCCGGCGCGCTAGCGCCCCGATCGCGCCCGCTGTGGATTGCGCGAGGTCTGTGGAAAAGCGCTAGTGCAGGCGCCCGACGCGCCACAGCGCCGCCGCGCGGGTCAGCCCGACGGCGACGCGCTCGTTTCGCTCGGCGAGCATGAGCTGAGGGTCCGGAGCGCCAGTGAGCAGCGACGTCGCGGTATCCGGGGCGATCGCCCGGCGGCCCGCGGCCACCACCCGGAAGAACGATGCCGCCCGCTCGAGGCCCACGGCGAAATCGCCGCTGTAGGCCCCGCCGAGCACCGCATCGGCCAGGGTCTCCAGCGCCTGGGGATCGGCGTCGTCGGACACCCCGGCCACGACCTCGTCGGCCGGGGCGAGCGCGCGGCCCGCGCGCCACAGCCGGGCCACCTCCTCGCCGTTGACCCGGCACCAGGCCCGCAGCAGGTACAGCGCCCAGAGCGCCCCGGGCAGCGTGTCGGGCGGGCTGTCGCGCCAGAGCTGGGCCAGGGTGTCGAGCCCTACCGCCTCGCTGAGGTCCAGCAGCCGCGCAGGGTCGAGGCCGTCCCCCCCGCCCAGTTGGCCGCGCGCGGCGCCGAGCACGGCCGCAGCCGTGCTCGAGGCAAGTTCCGACTGCGTCTGACCTGACCGGTCCAGGGCCGCGTCGATCAGATCCGTCGGGTCCGCGATCGGGACAGGGCGGTGCGCGCGCCGGGGTTCCGGCGCGTCCGGGCCGGTGCGGGGCGCGTCGCTCATCCCTATCAGGCTACGTGGCCGGAGTCGGTTCGCGCGGCTGGCTTGGAAGTGCCCCGCGAGAGGTACGGTGGGACTCGACGTCGGCCCGCATCATGGCCCCCGGTCCCACACAAGCCGCCTAGAGCGGCCTATCGCCGTGAGGCGACCTGGCGGGTCGGCGTCTCTACTTCCTGGCCCGAGCCAGTCTGGCCCGCGCCGACGAGCGAGGCGGTGTCATGCAGGGCGACGGCGACGGCTGGGTGCGGTGCGCGATGGGGCACACCCACTGGGGCAAGTACGGCGCGGCCGGGGTGATGATCCGCCGTGATGGCCAGACGGTGCTTCAGCATCGCGCGCCCTGGACGCATGAGGGCGGCACCTGGGCGGTGCCCGGAGGGGCCCGCGACAGCCACGAGGACGCCGTCACCACGGCGCTGCGCGAGGCCGACGAGGAGGCCGACATCGACCCCACGTGGGTCCGCCCGCTCGGCGCGTGGATCACCGACCACGACGGCTGGGCCTACGCCACGATCCTGGCCGAGCCGGTCGGGGAGATGCGGCTGTCCTCGGCCAACCCCGAGAGCCTCGATATGCGCTGGTGGGAGGACGACCTCATCGGCGAGATGGCCCTGCACAGCGGCTTCGCCCTGAGCTGGGCTGTGCTCGCCCCGCTGCCGTCGCCGATGACGATCGTGGTCGACGCGGCAAATGTGATGGGCGCACGGCCCGACGGCTGGTGGACGGATCGCCTCGCCGGCGCCCGGCGTCTGCGCGACGGCCTGCGCGACACCGTGCGCCTGGGCATCTCGGCTCGCGACGCACTTGCCCCGGTGACGCCGCTGCACCTGATCTTCCCCCGGGTCGTGCTGGTCGTGGAGGGCGAGGCCGCGCCCCTGGCACTGGAGATCCCGGTCGATGAGCCGGGCCCCAAGCCGGCCTTCCGGCCGTCCTTCACGATCAAGGGCCCGCGGGTGGCCCCGTGGTGGGAGCGTGCGGTCGAGGTCGTCGCGGCCCCTGGCAGCGGCGACTCCGAGGTCATCGCGCAGGCGCAGCTGGCCCTGGCCGGCGGCGAGCATGTCGTCGTGGTGAGCGCCGATCGCGAGCTCCAGCGCCTCGCCGGCGCCCTCGGCGATGATGACAGCGGGCGGGCGCTGCAGTCCGGGCCGTCCTGGCTCTGGGCGCATATCGACAGCGCGATGTCCGCTTCGTAGTGCTCCTGCTCCTGCCGCCCAGCGAAGGCAAGAACATAGGCGGCGATGGTCCCTCGCTGCGCACGCTGCTCGATGGCCCCTCGCATCCGCTGAGTGCGGCACGGCGGGCGGTCGCCGATGCGCTGATCGAGCTCGCAACCGGGCCGCCTGCGGCGGCGGCGGCCGCGCTGCTGCTGCCCGCGGGCGTCCGGGATGACGCCCTTACGGCGAATCGCGCGGTGCTCGACTCCCCCACGATGCCGGCGCTCGGGCGCTACTCGGGCGTGGTCTACGACGGCCTCGCCGCGGCAACGCTCCCGCCCGGCGCCAAGGCTGCGGCGCTGAGGCATGTCGTGGTCTTCTCCGGGCTGCTCGGCATCGTGCGCGGCAACGAGCCGGTCCCCTGGTATCGGGTGCCGGCCAAGGCGGCCATGCCGCGGATGGGCATCGCCTCGACCTATTGGCGGGCGGTGCTCGGCCCGGTCATGACCGCGGCGCTGGACGCGGAGCCCGATGGCCTCGTGGTCGACCTGCGCTCATCCGACTACGCCGCGATGTGGCGCCCCGCCGCGGGCGAGGCGCAGCGGGTGGCGGCGGTGCGCGTCCTGACCGAGCGCGCCGACGGCAGCCGGGCCGTCGTGAGCTTCGATAGCAAGCTGGCAAAGGGCCGATTGGCCCAGGCCCTGGTCCGGCGGCAGGCGCGGGCGCGCTCGGCTCTCACGGTGCGCGATGTCGTCGCGGCCTGGGCGACCGTGGAGCCGGCCGGGAGCGCGGACGTCCGGTCAGGGCCCGGCGGCCCGCAGATCGACCTGATCCGCCCCTCGACGGTGCTCAGTCCTCCTGCGGCCCGTCCTGCAGGCCCGCGCGCAGGATCGCGCTGAGGCGCCCGAGCTCGGCGAACTCCTCGGCGGTCAAGCGATCGACGATCAGCTCCCGGACGGCCTCGACGTGGCGCGGGGCGGCGGCATGGAGGGCCGCGAAGCCGATATCGGTGAGTGTGGCGAACTGCCCGCGCCGGTCGTCGTCGCAGGGCCGGCGCTTGATCCAGCCGCGCTCCTCCATCCGAGTCACCGCGTGGGAGAGGCGGCTGCGCGAGGACAGGGAGCGGTCGGCGAGCTCATTCATGCGCAGCGTGCGGTCGCGCGCCTCGGACAGGTGGACCAGCACCTCGTAGTACGACAGCGGCATCTGCGAGTCCTGCTGGAGGGTGCGATCCAGGCTGGCCGACAGGAGGGTCGTCGCATCGAGGTACGCGCGCCAGGATGTCTGCTCCTCGGCGCTCAGCCAGCGGGTCACGATGCCTCCAAATGTACTTGAACTCTCAAGGGAATGAGAGTAGCGTCTGCCCTTGTTGAGCGTTCAAACAAGCTGCCATCCCGATACGAGGAGCAATAACTATGAGCACTATCCCTGGTTACAAGGCCGGCACGTGGACCATCGACGCCGTGCACTCCGACGTGTCGTTCTCTGTGCGCCACATGATGGTCAGCAAGGTCAAGGGCCGGTTCGGCACATTCGAGGGCACCATCGTGACAGGCGAGGAGCCCAAGGACTCGTCGGTGACTGTCTCGGTCGACCTGTCGAGCATCGACACCAACAACGCCCAGCGCGACGGCCACATCAAGTCCGCTGACTTCTTCGACGTCGAGAAGCACAACCAGATGACGTTCGTCTCGACCAGCGTGACCGGCGACGGCGAGGACTGGACGATCATCGGCGACCTGACCCTCAAGGGCGTCACCAAGCCCGTCGAGCTCAAGACCGAGGTGGGCGGCTTCGGCCCCGACGCCTACGGGGGCTACCGCGCGGGCTTCTCGGCCACGACCGAGATCAGCCGCAAGGAGTTCGGGGTCGACATCGACATGCCGCTCGATGGCGGCGGCGTCGTCATCGGCGACAAGATCACCGTGTCCCTCGAGATCGAGGCTGTCTACAAGGCCTGATCGGTCCCGCTCGGGAGCCTTCAGCTCAGAGACACCGGCGGGTGGCATTGCCCACCCTCCGCTGGAGGCTCCCTATAGCCGGTCTCGTCCCATTCGCGCCTGTCGGCGGGGCTCGATCGCGCCTGTCGGCGGGGCTCGATCGCGCCTGTCGGCAGGGCTCGATCGCGCCTGTCGGCGGGGCCTTGACCGGTGGGTCAGACTTGATGCGCGCTGACGGGACCGCCGTCGACGCGAACGCGGGCAGCCGCGGGACGGCGAGGCAGTGTGAGCAGCGCGGATCTGCGCCGGGAACTGGCCGATGAGCAGGCCTATATCTCGGATCTCTACACCCTCCTGGATCACCATCGTGCGACCGCCGACGAGGCACTGGCCCGGGCGACGGGCACCAACGGCATCGGCACCCCGGCGGCGCTATCGGAGCGTGACGCCTTCGTCGCCCTCCACACCGCGCGGGTCCTGGCGCTGCGCTCGGTCGAGGACCGACTGTGCTTCGGGCGCCTGGACGTCCTGCCCGACGATTCGCCCATCCTCGAGCGCCGGTACATCGGCCGCACCGGGCTGACCGACGACTCGACCCCGGCCCGCGAGCAGAAGCTGATCGACTGGCGCGCCCCCGCGGCCCTGCCGTTCTATCAGGCCACCGCGGCCTCGCCGCTGGGCGTTCTTCGCCGTCGGCACATCTCCACGGTGGGCCGCAAGGCCACCGGCATCGAGGACGAGGTGCTGGATCTCGACGCCTTCAGCGCCGCCGGGGAGGCCGCTGGAGGGGCCGTGGCCGGCGAGGGCGCGTTGTTCGTCGCGCTCAATGCCACCCGGACCGGGCGCATGCGGGACATCGTCTCGACGATCCAGGCCGATCAGGACCGTGTGATCCGCGCGCCGTTGGAGGGCGTGCTGGTCATCCAGGGCGGGCCGGGAACCGGCAAGACCGCCGTCGCGCTGCACCGCACCGCCTTCCTGCTGTACACGCACCGCGAGCGCATCGCCCGCGCCGGGGTCCTGCTCGTGGGGCCGAACCGGGTGTTCCTGCGCTACATCGAGCAGGTGCTGCCCGCTCTGGGCGAGGCCGGCGCCGTGGTCATGGCCACCCCCGGGCAGCTGTTCCCCGGCGTCGATGCCACCGCGTGGGAGCCCGACGATGTCGCCCGCATCAAGGGCGACGAGCGGATGGCGCGGGTCATCGCCCGCGCCGTCGGGCGCCGGCAGCGGGTGCCCGAGCGCATGGTCGCCCTCAAGGTCGATGGCACGACCCTGATGCTGCGTCCGCGCGATGTGATCCAGGCCCGCGACAACGCCCGCCGCGGGGGCAAGGCGCACAACCAGGGCCGGGTGACCTTCGTGAAGGACATCCTGGGGCGGCTGGCCCGTCAGCTGGCCGAGGCGACCGGCGCGGAGCTGGACCAGGAGACCCGCAACAGCCTCATGGAGACCCTGCGCGAATCCGTCGATGTGCGGCGCGAGGTCAACTGGTGCTGGGGCCCGATGACCCCGTACCGGTTGATCCGCAACCTCTTCGCCGATCCGGTTGAGCTCGCGGCCGCCGCGAACGGGATCCTCACCGCCCCCGAGCAGGCCCGGCTGCGGCGCGAGCGCACCGCGCCGTGGACGCGCGACGACGTCGCCCTGCTGGACGAGGCGGCGGAGCTGCTGGGCGAGGACGACTCCGCTCCCGGCGGGGATGTCGAGCGGGCCAAGGCCGAGGCCAAGATGGACCTCGAGCAGGCCAAGCGGGTCCTGGAGACCAGCGGCACCGGCGGGATGCTGACCGCGGAGTCGATCGTGGAGCGCTACGCCGCCCTCGGCGATGTCGACACCGTGGCCGAGCGCGCCGCCGACGACCGGCAGTGGGCGTACGCGCACGTGGTCGTCGACGAGGCGCAGGAGCTGTCGTCCATGACGTGGCGGCTGCTGATGCGCCGCTGCCCGACCCGGTCGATGACCGTGGTCGGCGATGTCGCGCAGACCGGGTCGGCCGGCGGCGTCGATGATTGGGCGCAGGCGCTGGACCCGTACGTTCCCGGGCGCTGGCGGATGGAGCGGCTGGAGATCAACTACCGGACGCCGAGCGAGATCATGCAGATCGCCGCCGATGTGCTGGCCACCGCCGGCACCGGGGCGCGGGCGCCGAAGTCGGCCCGCGACGGCACGTGGCCGCCGACCAGCGAGCGCACGACCGCCGGCGACGAGCTGCTGGGCGCCGTACTGGCCGCGGTGCGCGCGGATCTGGTGGCCGTCGACGGCGGCCGGGTCGCCGTTATCTGCCCGCGCGAGCGCCAGGGCGCGGTGGCCGATGCACTGGCCGCCGCGCTGCCCGCCGGCGATGTGGTGTCCGGGACGCGGGTGCTGGATGCGCAGGTGTCGGTGCTGACCGTGGCCGAGGCCAAGGGCCTGGAGTTCGACTGCGTCGTCCTGGTCGAGCCCAGCGGGATCCTGGCCGACTCCCCGCGCGGGGTGAACGACCTCTACGTCGCCCTCACCCGCTCGACCCAGCGCCTGCATGTGGTGCACAGCGGCGACCTGCCGCGCGGGCTGACGCGTCTGACGTCACAGCGCGCGGACTGACGGCGCCCGTCGCAATCGCGGGCGCGCGGGATAACGTGCGGGATCGTGGACACCCGCCCGGTCCCGCGCGGCCTGCTGCCGTGCTTGACCTTCGCCGCGCTCGGCGGCTCGTTCGTCGCGGCGCTGGGCACGCCGCTGATCCCCACTATCGCGCAGGACCGCCACGTCAGCTTCGACGTCGCCCAGTGGAACCTCACGATCGCGCTGCTGGTCGGTGCGGTGATGACGCCGCTGATCAGCCGCTGGGGCGATGGCGGGCGGCGGCGGCGGGTGCTGATCGCGGTTCTGGTCATCACGATCGTCGGCGCGCTGACCGCGGCGACGGCGGCGACATTCACCCAGCTGCTGGTCGGGCGGGCCATGCAGGGCGCGGGGTACGCGATCGCGCCGGTGGCTATCGGCATCGCCCGGGAGTACCTGAGCGGGCCGCGCCTGCATCGGGCGGTGGCCTCGCTGGCCGTGACCA
>JAOPVO010000152.1 GCA_025966155.1 Pseudonocardiales bacterium | reverse complement strand
CGAACTCCTCTGCTGGCGCGGATCCTGAAGATCATCACGCTAGGAGCCGGAGCTGAACCGCACATGAACCTGACGCGTCGAACCGGAGCCGTTCGGCTCAACGGCGACGAGCGACCAGCGACGGGCGACGGGCGCCGGGCTAGCGGCGGGAGAGGATGAGCTCGGCCCGCTGAAACTCCTTGACGGTGGAGTAGCCGCACTTGGCCATCGCCCGGCGGACCGAGGCGAACAGGCTGCGCTCGCCGCTGGAGTCCGACGTCGCGCCGATCAGCAGCTCGACCAGCGACGGGCGCTCGTCCTCGGCCGCGACCTCGACGACCGACGACCGCGGCATCCGCGGGTGCGTCGCGGTCGGGTCCCAGTACAGGCCCCGCCCGGGCGCCTCGGCCGCAGCGGCCAGCGGCTCGCCGAGCATCACCGCGTCCGCGCCGCAGGCCAGCGCCTTGGCGATGTCGCCGCCGGTGTACGTGTCGCCATACGCGATCAAGTGGACGTAGCGCCCGCCCGTCTCCTCCAGGTAGTCCCGCCGGGCGGCCGCGCCGTCGATCAGCGCCGTCGCCATCGGGACATCGATGCCCAGGGCCTGCGCGGTCGTGGATCCCGAGTGGGCGCCGTAGCCGATGATCACGCCGGCCGCGCCGGTCCGCATCAGATGCAGCGCGGTCTGGTAGTTCGCGCAGCCGCCGACGATCACCGGGATGTCGAGCGCGGCGATGAAGGTCTTCAGGTTCAGCCCGCTGCGGGTGTCGCCGTCGTCGGTGCGCCGGACCTGCTCGGCCGAGGTGACCGTGCCCTGGATGACGAGGATGTCCGCGCCGGCCGCGATCGCGTGGGGCGCCAGGACCTCGGCGTGCTGCGGCGAGACCCGCACGGCCACCGCGCCGCCGGCCGCGCGCATCTCCGCGATGCGCCGCGTCAGCAGGTCGACCTTGACCGGCTCGGCGTACAGGCGCTGCAGGTACCCCAGCGCGCCGCCGTCGGCGAGCGAGGCGTCCTCGAGCTGGGACCGCAGCTTCTCCAGGATCGGGCCGGGCTCGTCATACCGCGTCCAGAGGCCCTCGCCATTCAGCAGCCCGAGCCCGCCGAGCGCACCCAGCGCCCCGGCGGTGTCCGGGGACACGATGGCGTCTGAGGGCGCGGTGATGAGCGGCAGCTCGAAGGAGTGGGCATCGATCTGCCAGGCGATCGACACCATGGACGAGCCGCGGGTGCGCCGGGTGGGCACGAGGGCGATCTCATCCAGGTGGTAGCCGCGCCGGGCACTGCGGCCCAGGCCGATCTCGACGGTGTCGGGCATACCGGGAAGTCTGCCGCACGCCCGATCCCGATCGCGCCAGCGCCCCCGCTACACCAGGTCGCGCGGGCCGGCGGGTGACGTTTCCCATGGGATCCAGAGCGCCCTTTGCGGTAGTTTCCTAGGCACATGATCTGCCGCCGCCCAAGTTCCGTCCCGCGATGACGCGGGCCGGGCAACGCCCCCGCGCGCGCCCTCGACCGAGTGCGCGCCCTGCGGTGCGCATCGGGCGATCCGGACGGGACAAGCCCGCCGCGGCCCGCCGCCACACCAGCGCGATCCGGGGCCGGCTCGAGCTGCTGGTCACCGCGATCGGCGGCTTCATCGTCGCCCTCTGCGGGACGATCATCATCCCGATCCTGCCCGAGCTCAGCCGCGATATGGACGCCTCGTTCACGGCGGTGTCGTGGGCGCTGACGTCCTCGACGCTCGCGTCGGCCGTCTCCGTCCCTGTGATGGGTCGCCTGGGCGATATGTACGGCAAGCGCAAGCTGCTGCTCGTCGCGCTCGCCGGCGCCGTCGTCGGCTCGCTGATCTGCGCACTCTCGGGCGGCATCGGGATGTTGATCATCGGGCGCACGGTGCTCGGGCTGTCCAATGCCGCGATCCCGCTGGGGATCAGCCTGCTCTCGGAGCTGCTGCCGCCGGAGCAGGAGAGCTCCGGCATCGCGCTGGTCAGCGCCATGCTCGGCATCGGCGGCGCGCTCGGGCTGCCGCTGGCCGGTGCCGTTGCGGGCAACTGGGATTACCACGTGCTGTTCTGGATGACCGGCTTCATCGCGCTGCTGGCGACGATCGGGGTGTACGCGATCGTGCCGGAGTCGACGATCCGCGCGCCCGGGCGACTGGACGTCATCGGCTCCCTGCTGCTGGCCGCCGCGCTGATCACCTTGCTGCTGCCGCTGGCGCAGGGCGATTCGTGGGGCTGGGCCAGCCCGCTGACCCTCGGCCTGATCGCGATCGCCTTCGTTCTGGCGTTCACCCTGGTCAAGTTCGAGCTGCGCCACGACAGCCCCACCGTCGACATCCGCGCGGCCCGGAAACGGCCGATCCTGCTGACCAATATCGCCACGGTGCTGGTCGGGTTCTCGCTGTTCGCCAGCTTCGTGGGCACCGCCGCGTACGTCGAGGCGCCGAGTGGCACCGGCTACGGCTTCGGCGCATCGATCTTCATCGGCGGGCTGTGCATGCTGCCCGGCGGCCTGATGATGCTGTTCATCTCCCCCTTCGCGGCCCGGGTGATCGACAAGTACGGGGCGAAGCTGACGCTGCTGGTCGGCTGCTCGATCATCGCCGTCGGGTTCGTGCTGCGGATCTTCATCTACCAGACGATCTGGCTGGTCGTGCTCGGGGCAACGGTCGGCGGCATCGGCAGCGCGATCGCCTACTCGGCCATGCCCAAGCTGATCCTCCAGGCCACGGTGCCGGAGGAGAAGGCCGCGGCCAACGGGCTGAACGCGCTGGCCCGCTACCTCGGCAACGCGCTCGCGTCGGCCGCTGGGGCCGGTATCCAGGCGACGCTGGTTGTCACGGTCGGCGGGGTCGTCTACCCGTCGCTGGCCGCCTACAACGTGATCTTCGTGGCGTCCGCGGCGGCCGCGCTGCTGGCCGCGATCTGCGCGTCGTTCGTGCCCAAGCGGGAGCTGCTCAGCCACGAGATGGACCGCGCGCCGGCCACGCGCACCCCGCGCATCGCCAAGGCCTGACCCACCGTCGTCGCAACCTCGGGTCGTCGCGACCTCGCGCCGCGGCCGCCGTCGGTGGCCAGTTGCGGCGTCGGTGGCCGCCAATAACGCGCCATCGACGGGCTAAGTGGCCACCGAACGCGCAGAGCGCACGCGCTCAGCCCGACCGCACAGACGCTTCTGAGTCAGCGGCCGGTGTAGTTCGGCGCCTCGACGGTCATCTGGATGTCGTGCGGGTGCGACTCCTTGAGCCCGGCCGCGGTGATCCGCAGCAGCTGGCCGCGGTCCTGGAGCTCGGCGATCGTCGCGGTCCCTGCGTAGCCCATGCCCGCGCGCAGGCCCCCGACGAGCTGGTGCGCCACGGCCGAGAGCGGGCCGCGGTACGGCACCTGGCCCTCGACGCCCTGGGGCACGAGCTCGGTGTCGTCGGCGATGTCCTGGAGGCCGTAGCGGTCCTTGGAGTACGACGCCTTCTCGCCCCGCGTCTGCATCGCCCCGAGCGAGCCCATCCCGCGATAGGACTTGAACTGCTTGCCGTTGATGAAGATCAGCTCACCGGGCGATTCCTCGCAGCCGGCCAGCAGCGACCCGAGCATTACGGTGTCGGCCCCGGCGGTCAGCGCCTTGGGGATGTCGCCGGAGAACTGCAGGCCGCCATCGCCGATGACCGGGACGCCGGCGGGGCGGCAGGCCAGCGCGGCCTCGTAGATCGCGGTGACCTGCGGGACGCCGACGCCGGCCACCACGCGGGTCGTGCAGATCGAGCCCGGCCCGACGCCGACCTTGACGCCATCGGCGCCGGCATCCACTAGCGCCTGGGCGCCCGCGCGAGTCGCCACATTGCCGCCGACTATGTCGATCGCCGTGTCCTTCTTCAGCCGCGCGACCATGTCCAGCACATCGCGGTGGTGCCCGTGCGCGGTGTCGACCACGACGAAGTCGACTCCGGCCTCGACCAGCGCCATCGCCCGCTTGTAGGACTCCTCGCCCACCCCGATCGCCGCGCCCACCACCAGGCGTCCGGCGGAGTCCTTGGTGGCGAAGGGGAAGTCCGCGGTCTTGACGTAGTCCTTGACCGTGATCAGCCCGGTGAGGCGCCCGCTGGAGTCGACCAGCGGCAGCTTCTCGACCTTGTGGACGGCCAGCAGCGCCAGCGCGTCGGGGCCCGAGACACCCTGGCGCGCGGTGATCAGCGGCATCGGGGTCATGACGTCGTGGACCTTGCGGGAGTAGTCGGACTCGAAGCGCATGTCCCGGTTCGTGACGATCCCGACCAGCACGCCGTTGGCATCGACGACCGGCACGCCGGAGATCCGGTAGCGGGCGCAGAGCGCATCGACATCGGCCAGCGTCGCGTCCGGGCTGCAGGTGATCGGGTTGGTGACCATCCCGGCCTCGGAGCGCTTCACGAGGTCGACCTGTGCGGCCTGCTCCTCGATCGGGAGGTTTCGGTGCAGAACCCCGACGCCGCCCTGGCGGGCCATCGCAATGGCCATGCGCGCCTCGGTCACGGTATCCATGGCGCTGGACAGCAGCGGGATCCGCACGCTGATGTTCCGGGTGAGCCGGGAGGTGGTATCGACCTGGCTGGGCACGATCTCCGATGCGCCCGGCACCAGGAGGACGTCGTCGAAGGTCAGGCCCAGAGGCGCGAATTTCGACGGGAGGCCGTCCGCCGAGCCGATCGAGTCGAAGTTCCTGTACGCGCCCTGATCCATGTTCGTCCCCTTAGACAGCCGGTGCCCCATCGTAGGCGGAATTGCGCCCCGGCCGGTCCGCGGCCTGAGCCGCGCGACGCGGGCGGAACGCCGATGTACGCGCGCATCCCTGGCGCTATCAACGCAGAATTTGCCCGGTGTGTTTCGCCAACCTGGTCACAACGGTTTACCGTGGGTGGCGTGACGCAAGACGACACCCCGCTCGATCCGTTTCTTGACGACCCGAACGATCCGGCCCAGCTGCTGGACGACGTCGAGCCGGTCGAGCCTCTGACCGAGGACGAGCGGGTCGAGATCCTCGCCGACCTCGAGGAGCTGCAGCGATTCCGCCGGATCCTCGAGCCCCGCGGCATGGACGGCGTCCTCGTCGAGTGCGGCGACTGCGGCGAGCTGCACTACTTCGCCTGGGACCTGATGGCGGCCAACCTGCGCTCGCTCTTGCGCGACGGCCGGACCCACGTCCACGAGCCCGCCTTCAGCCCCGACCCGGCGGCCTACGTCACCTGGGACTACGCCCGCGGCTACACCGACGCATTCTCCAGCCTGCGCTAGTTCTGCGCTTCGCCACACACAGTCGAACGACGAACGGCCCCGCCGCACCCATCACGGTGCGGCGGGGCCGTTCCTCTTGCAGCGTCTAGCTAGTGGGCGTGCCCATGGCCACTGTGGTCATGGCCATCGTCGCTCTGCTCTTCCTGCTTCTCCACAATCGCGCTCTGCGTCGAGAGCACCAGCGAGGCGACGGAGTTGGCGTTGGACAGCGCCGACTTGGTCACCTTGACCGGGTCGACGATGCCCTGCGCGAGCAGGTCGCCGTACTCCCCGCTCGCGGCGTTGAGGCCACTGCCGGCGGGCATGTTGCGGACCTTCGCCACGACGACGTAGCCCTCTTCGCCGGCGTTCAAGGCGATCCAACGCAGCGGCTCGTCCAGCGCGGTACGCACGATGCGCACCCCGGTGGCCTCGTCGTCGGTCAGGCCGAGGTCGCCCTCGAGGACCAGGGCGGCGTGGACCAGCGCAGAACCGCCGCCGGCCACAATGCCCTCCTCGACCGCAGCGCGGGTCGCGGCGATCGCGTCCTCGATGCGGTGCTTCTTCTCCTTGAGCTCGACCTCGGTGGCCGCGCCGACCTTGATGACACCGACGCCGCCGGCGAGCTTCGCGAGGCGCTCCTGGAGCTTCTCGCGGTCCCAGTCGGAGTCGGTGGTCTCGATCTCGCCGCGGATCTGGGCGATGCGGGCCTGGATGGCGTCGGACGAGCCGCCGCCCCGGGTCAGCGTGGTCTCGTCCTTGGTGACCTTGACGCGACCGACCTTGCCGAGGTCATCGAGCCCGACCTGGTCGAGCTTGAGCCCGACCTCGGGTGCGATGACCTGCGCGCCGGTGACGATTGCGAGGTCCTGCAGGAACGCCTTGCGGCGGTCGCCGAAGAACGGGCTCTTGACCGCGACGACGGAGAACGTCTTGCGGATCGAGTTGACGACCAGCGTCGACAGGGCCTCGCCCTCGATGTCCTCGGCGATGATCAGCAGCGGCTTCGCGGCCTGGACGACCTTCTCCAGGATCGGCAGGAGGTCCGCGATCGAGCTGATCTTCTCGGTGGTGATGAGGACGTACGGGTCCTCGAACTCGGTGACAGCGGCCTCGAGGTCGGTCACGAAGTACGGCGAGAGGTAGCCCTTGTCGAACTGCATGCCCTCGGTGTACTCGAGCTCGGTGGTGAGCCCGTTGGACTCCTCGACGGTGATGACGCCGTCCTTGCCGATCTTGCTCATCGCCTCGCCGATCAAGGCGCCGATCTGGGCGTCCTGGGCGGAGATGGTGGCGACGTGGGCGATGGACTGCTCGCCCTCGACGGGCGTCGCGGCCTCATCGAGTGCGGCGATGACGGCCGCAACGGCCTTGTCCATGCCGCGCTTGAGCGAACCGGGGTTCGCGCCGGCCGCGACATTGCGCATGCCCTGGTGAACCAGGGCCTGGGCCAGCACGGTGGCGGTCGTGGTGCCGTCGCCGGCGACGTCGTTGGTCTTGGTCGCAACCGACTTGGCGAGCTGGGCGCCCAGGTTCTCGAACGGGTCCTCCAGCTCGATCTCGCGGGCGATCGTGACGCCGTCGTTGGTGATGACCGGCGCGCCGTAGGCCTTGGCCAGCACGACATTGCGGCCGCGCGGGCCGAGCGTCACCTTGACGGCGTTGGCGAGCTTGTCGATGCCGCGCTCGAGCGAGCGACGGGCGTCCTCATCGAAACTGAGGGTTTTCGGCATGAATAACCTCTCGAATTAGTGCTCAGAGCTCGGATGGGAGCTCGGGTTAAGAGAACGAAACCGCCCCGGTGCGCGGCCCTGCTGCAATCGGCAGAGGCGCGCTTTCCGGGGCGGTCGGTGCCGTGTGAGGGCGTGAGCTACTTGACGATGACCGCGAGGACGTCGCGGGCGGAGAGCACCAGGTACTCCTCGCCGGCGTACTTGACCTCGGTGCCGCCGTACTTGCTGTACAGGACGACGTCGCCGACCTGGACGTCGAGCGGGATGCGCGTGCCCTTGTCGTCGATGCGACCCGGGCCCACAGCCAGGACAGTGCCCTCCTGGGGCTTCTCCTTGGCGGTATCCGGAATCACGATGCCCGATGCAGTGGTCGTCTCGGCCTCGTTGGCCTGAACGACGATGCGGTCCTCGAGCGGCTTGAGGCTGACCTTGGAAGCAGTCGTCACGGAGCGTTCCTCCCCTCCGGGACGGGCCCGGAAGATGTCCGGCGCGCGAGCCGCGCTGCCGGGAGATGTCAGTGGATTCAGTAAGGGCGTCTCATGAGGGCCGTACGCCGTCGCGGGGGTCGCCCGGTCCTCGACTGGCACTCTAACGCGGAGAGTGCCAAGCCTCAACCGCAGGGCGCCGCCCTCATGTGCGCAGGGCGCCGCCCTCAGGTGCTCGGAGCGCCGCCCTCATGCGCGCAGGACGCCGCCCTCAGGTGCTCGGAGCGCCCGCTCCCCGCGATGAGTTCAGGCTGCGGCCCGCGTCTATAGGTTCGACAGCATCAGGTACCGATGCGGCAGGGGGCCACACCATGCGGGAATTGATCATCACGGAGTTCGTCTCGCTCGACGGCGTCATGGAGGCGCCCGGCGGCGAGGAGGGCTACCGGCACACCGGCTGGGTCGGCGGGTACTTCAGCGACGAGCTCGGCGCCATGCGGCTCGACGAGCAGATGGCCGCCGAGGTCCTGCTGCTCGGGCGGGTCACCTACGACTCCTTCCACGGCGCGTGGCCCGCGCGGGCCGGCGACCCGATGGCCGACAAGATCAATTCGATGCGCAAGGTGGTCGTGTCGACGACGCTGGGCTCCAGCCCGTGGACGGGCACCTCCGTCATCTCCGCCGATGTAGTGGCCGCCATCGAGGCGATCAAAGCCGAGGACGGCGGGCCGATCCTGGTGATCGGGAGCCGTCGGCTATCGCACTTCCTGCTGGCCCACGGGCTGGTCGACACGATCAGCCTCCAGGTCTTCCCGCTGATCCTGGGCTCGGGCGCGCGGTTCTATCCCGACAGCGCGGACAAGCTGGACCTGACGCTGGTCTCGTCGCGCGCGATCGAGCACGGCGTCGTCATCCAGTCCTACTCGGTCAATCGGGGCTGAGCCGTGGCTGCGCTGCTGTATTCGGCCTCGATGTCGCTCGACGGCTTCATCGCCGGGCCCGACGGCGATATGTCGTGGCTGTCCGAGCACCTCGGGCCCAACCCTGAGGCGGATCAGCTGGTCGGCGACATCGGCGCGCTGCTGATCGGCGCACGGACATATCGCGGCGACGACCCCAATGCCGGGACATCGTCGGAGGGCGCATTCGGCGGGGCGTGGGCCGGGCCCTCGGTGGTGCTGACCCACCACCCGTCGCCCGATCCGCCGCCGGATGTGACGTTCGCTGATTCCCTCGACGCCGCTCTGGCCCTGGCGCAGGCTGCGGCCGGTTCGGCGCGGTACGTGAATGTGCTTGGCGCGGACGTGGCCCGGCAGTGCCTGGCGGCCGGCGCTCTGGACGAGGTGCTCGTGTACGTCGTGCCGACGCTGCTGGGCGACGGGGTCCGCCTGCTCGACGCGCCGGGCGGGATGTCGGTGCGCCTGGAGCGGACCCGGCTGACATCGCTGCCGCACGCGACGGGGCTCTGGTTCCGCGTCGTCCGCTGAGGCGCGGCTCCCGCCGGTGGTGATCGTCCCGTCGGTTGTGGGACGTTGCGGCTGACAATCCGCCGTATCGTCCCGAAACCGCTGATTCTCGTCGCTGCGCGCGGCGCTGGCAGAGTGATCGGCGTGGACCCGTCGCTGCTGGATCGCCTGGCGGCCGTGCCGGCCCTGCTCGCTGCTGCGGCCGCGCTGCCGGCGTCGTCCGGCGCGTCGAGGGTGGAGAGGCTGCGCCGGGACTGGCCGGCCGATCTGGTCGCCGCGGCGCTGACGCAAGCCGACCTCCGGGCCCGCGCCGTGGCCAAGTTCGGGGACGCCGCCGCGGCTATGTACTTCACCCCCGATGGGCTGGAGCAGTCCAGCCGGCCGCCGGTGGCGCTGCACCGGGCGACGCGGTTCGCCGCGGCCCTGCCGTTCGCATCGGCCGGCTCCGTGGTCGACCTGTGCTGCGGCATCGGCGGCGATCTGCTGGCGCTGGCGGCGGCGGCCGGCGATCGGGCCGTGCTCGGCGTCGACCGCGATCCGACAACGGCGCGGACCGCCGAGCTGAACCTGGCCGCGGCCGGGCTCGTCGCCGACGTGCAGTGCGCGGACGTCGCGGACGTGGCGCTGAACGGGGTCGCGGCGGCGTTCATCGACCCGGCCCGGCGATCATCCGGGCGGCGCACCTTCGACCCGGCCGCGTACTCCCCCAGCCTCTCGTTCGTGTCCTCACTGGCCGCCGCGGTTCCGCTGACGGCGGCGAAGGTGGCCCCGGGCATCCCGCACGAGGCGCTTCCGGACGGCGTCGAAGCGGAATGGGTGTCCTGGCGCGGGGAGCTCAAGGAGGCGGCGCTGTGGTTCGGGCCGTTCGCGGCTGTCGCGCGCCGGGCGACGCTGCTGCCATCGGGCGCATCGCTCACGGACGCCGATCTGCCGGCTGGAGCCGTTCCCGGGTCCGGCGCGCTGGTCGGAGAGATCGGGGCGGCGCTGTACGAGCCGGACCCGGCGGTCATTCGGTCGGGCCTGGTCGCGGCAATGGCCGCCGGGCTGCCGGGCGGTCGGCTGCTTGACCCGCACATCGCCTATATCACCGCGGATACGGTCGTCCCGTCGGTATTCGGCGCGTGCTTCGTCGTTGAGGACGTGCTGCCGTATTCGGTGCGTCGACTGAAGGAGGCGCTACGGGCCCGGCAGGTGGGGACGGTCGAGATCAAGGTGCGCGGCCTGGACATCGACCCGTCGGCGCTGCGCAAATCGCTCCAGCCCCGCGGCGATGCATCGCGCACTGTGCTTCTGGCGCGTCTCGATACCGGGCCGATAGCCATCATCGCCCAGCGAGCGGTCTTCGCCTAGAGCGCGAGGCGCAGCGTGGCGGCGTCGACATTCGTTGGCTGATAGTAGCCGCGGCGCACGCCCATCTGCTCGAACCCATAGCGCGCATACATGGCCTTGGCCGGCTCGTTGTCGACCCGTACCTCCAGCAATACCTCGCGAGCACGGCGGCGGCGGGCCTCGACTAACAGCGCGTCCATCAGCACCGTGGCAATCCCGCGGCGCTGGGCGAGGGGGACCGTGCCGATGGTAAGGATCTCGGCGGTGTCGCCGATGACCATCAGCCCGGCCCAGCCGACGAAGCGCCGATGGGCCGTCTTCGCGTCGGGCGGCGCAACTGCAATCGGGCTTTCTGCGGCGACCGGGCCTTCATCGGCGGACGCACCGGCAAAGGCATCTGGATCGTCAAAGGCCACTACGTAGTGGCGATTCCAGGGGTCCGCCAGTTCGTCCCGGTACATCCCCGCGCTCCAGGACTCGGTGCCGAATAGCGCATGCTCGTGCTCGAGGACGAGCGGGATGTGCGCCGGGCGCATCCGCTCGAGGACGATCACAGACCCAGTGTCGATTTCGCCGGGCCACTCGGTACCTCGGCGTCGGGCTGGCGCAGGTACATCGGGGCGAGGATCTCGGTCGGCGCGCCCGACACGAGCGACGGAACGGCCGCTGCGGCCAACGCCGCCACGCCGGGGTAGTCCACGTCGAGCATGGGCAACCCGAGCGCGTCGGCGTACATCCGCGCACCGGCGCCAGTCATCGCGTCGGCCTGAACCTCGCCGGCACCCAGCAGCGCCGCAAGATCGGCGGGGCGGTGCACCTGCGGATCGCCGTCGCGTCGGCCGTCGACGTAGCGGGCCCAGTAGACCTCCTTGCGTCGGGCATCGGAGGCCACCAGGACCGCCGGCCGATCCCTGGCCGCGAGGCCGATGCCGTCGAGCGAGCACACCCCATAGACAGCTATGCCCAGAGCGTCGGCGAATGCGGCCGCTGTCACGATGCCGACCCGCAGGCCCGTGTACGGCCCAGGGCCGATGCCCGCGACGACGGCCCCGAGGTCGCGCATCGTCGCACCAGCCTCGTCGACCGACTCGCGCGCGAACGTCGACAGGAGTTCCGCGTGCGCCCGAGCGTCGATCACCGTGCGCTGCGCACGCACCGTCAAACGCGGGAGCGCCGCCATCGGATCAGCGGGCGCGTCTGCGGGCACGTCGACCACGCCGACGGTCACGGCCGCGGAGGACGCATCGATCACCAGCACCAGCATGAGGAGCGAGCCTAGCTTCAGCGTCGGCGCGGCCACCCTCAGAGACTCGCAAATCGTGGGTCCTCAACGCGGCTGGAGGTTGAACGAGAGCTCTGGTCCGGGGGGCGCACATCGTCTTCCACGCCTGCTTCCCGATCATCGGCGGGCACGCTTGACAAGGAGGCGTGCCGAGCGTCAGATGAGCCGAGCCAGCCACGAGGAGGCGCCACAGTGACTACTCCTCACACCGCCACCTTCACGCGATTGGCGAGGCGCTATGCGGTGCTGGCGATCACTACGGTGTGCACGCTGTTGGCCGCGCTGGTGACCGCACCGCTGTTCGCGACGGCGGCGGCAGCGGACGGACCGCTGTTCAACTACGGCCCCTCAGACGCCGATGCCATCGCCGTGCAGAGCGGCGTATACGACCACACCGGAGGCCCGGGCACACCTCAGTGGTATGACCACACGAATCTCACCGTCGCGGTGTTCGCCCCGCCCAACACGGACCCACAGATGGTCGCGGCCATCCACCAGGGCATTGCGACCTGGCACCGGTTCCTGGCCGATCGCTTGCCGATCGTCTCGCTGACCGATGTCACGAACGACGCCTCGCGGCGCGGCAGCGCTGACATCGTCGTCCACTACGCCCCTCACGCCGGAGGTGTCGTATGGGGCGGTAACGCGATCTGTGGCTACCAACACTGCTCGAACGTTGTAGTCAAGTCTGAGGAGCCGCCCGGCGGCCCCTACCCGGACTTCGACCCCATCCGGCTCCTGCGCATGACCGTGCATGAGGTCGGACATGCCCTCGGGCTTGGCCACGCCACCCCGCTGCTGGAGTCGAGGGACGTGATGGCTTACGGCTGGGTGCACTACGCGGTGGACCCGACCACAGGCAAATACACCTACGTGTACCGCACGCCGATTCTGTCCGACTGTGACCTCCGGGGGATCGCCGCCACGTTCGAGTGGGCGCTGAAAGGGCAAGCGCCTCATCCCGCAACGGTCAGCTCCATCGACTGTTGAGCGCCCACGTCCTCTACTGGCAAGCTTCGGACCGCCGCGCTGATCACGGCCGTTTGCGGCGGCTACAGCGATCACGTCTGCCGATGAGCGTGCGATAGATGCGACTCATCGGGCAGGGCCTAGGCCAGGAACATCGGGATGGGGCAGTGCAGCAGCGCGCACGCGGTCCGCAGCAGCTGGGCCTCGTTCACGTGCAGCACCCCGTCGTGCGCGCTGGCGGCTACCAGGGCCTCGACCAGCGTGCGCTTGTCCGACGGGCTCAGCGCGTCCAGGCCCGGCCAGCTGGCGTCCAGAGCCGCGACGAAATCCGCCGGCGGGGCGTACGGGCTGACCGGCATCCCGAGGCGCTCAACGCCGGCGTCGAAGGCCCGCTGCGCGAGTGCCGGATCGGCGTTGCCGGCGGAGGCGATGATCGCCAGGACCGTCAGCGCGCTGTCTCGATAGTGCGCAATCGAGGCCCGGCCGGGCGCGCCTACGCGGTGCGGCGCCAGCCGGTCGCCCAGATACGCCGAGGCCAGCCGAGTCAGGCAGTACTCGAACAGCGTGTAGCGGCTGTCGGCCAGCACCAGGGCCTGCAGCGCCGCTTGGACCGCCTCGATCTGGTCGCGCGGGCGGGCCGCCAGCGCAGGAAGCGCGATGCCGACCAACGGCAGGCGCAGCTGGGCGGTCAGCCCGGCAACCTCGGGCAGCAGGCGCGCCACCTCGGCCAGGACGGACGGGGCAATGCGCTCGGAGAGCAGCTGCATCTGCCGATCGTGCAACGGCCCGGCCGGCTCGATCAGCGTCGCCAGCACCAGCGGGATGGCGGTCGCCGAGCCGCCGGCGAGCTCGCGCAGGACCGGGTCGATCTGAAGGCTGAGCGCCGCGGCCCGCTCGAGATCGGCGAGAGTGAACGTGCCCACCGCGGCGGACACAGCGGCCGGCTCCACAGCGATCGACCCCGGGATTGCCACACTTCTGTTGCCCGGCAACGGAAATTCGCCAATCCCACCGGGGTTGGGGTTGAGCGGCGCCGGCGCCGGCGCCGGCCGGGACGGGGCCTCGGCCAGGCCCAGCGCGACGTCCTCGGCCAGGCCGTTCGGCCGCGCCGCCGAGTACTCCTGGCGGAGGCGCCCGGCCTGTGCCTTGGTGAACGCCGGGTCCAGAGCGCGGATCCGCTCGTCCAGCGGCGGGTGCGATGCCCAGAGCTGCGTGAAGGACCGGCGGCCGTCGCCGAACAGCATGTGGTTGATCTGGCTCTCGCTGCGCGCATCGACCAGCACCGAGCCCTCGGGCAGCCCCGCGATCTTCTTGAGCGCGCCGGATAGCCCTTGCGTCTGACGGGTGAACTGGATCGACGCGGCATCGGCCAGCCACTCGCGCTGGCGCGACACCGCGGCCTTGACCAGGCCGGCGAGGAACTGCCCCAGGAAGCCGAGCACCAGCGCGGCGATCCCGAAGACCAGGATCGGGCCGATCGCCTTGTCCTTGCCCCGCCCGCCCCCGCTGAACTGCAGGATCCGCAGGCCGACCAGGCCGAGCACGAGCAGGCCGCCCAGGACGCCGATCATCCGGATGTTGATTCGCATGTCGCCGTTCAGGATGTGGCTGAACTCGTGGCCGATCACGCCCTGCAGCTCATCGCGGTTGAGGGTCTGCAGCGCCCCGACGGTGACGGTGATGACGGCGTCCGCCGGGCTGTAGCCGGCGGCGAAGGCGTTGATTCCCGCGTCGTTCGGCAACACGAACAGCGCCGGCATCGGGACGCCGGACGCGATCGACATCTCCTCGACCACATGGACGTACCGCCGCAGGAGCGGGTCCGCCGTCGTGGGGTCGATCGGGATCGCGCCCATCGACAGCGCCAGCGCCGCTCCCCCGCCGCGCAGCGATGCCATCTTCGATAGCGTGCCGCCGCCGATGATGAGCACGGTGACGACCGTCGCAAGCGCCACGGCGCCCAGCCGCGACGATGCGGTGGTCGCGGGCACGACGAGGTACACCAGCACATCGATGACCGCGACGATCGTGGCGACGGACAGCAGGAACAGCGCCGTCAGCTTCAGCGTCGCGCCGCGGGCCCGCTCCTGGCGATCGAAGAAGTCGACGCCGGCCGGGCGATCAGTTGCCACCGGTCAGAACTGGACGCGCGGGGCCTCTCGAACCTGGGGCTGGCCCGGGTCGACCTCCCAGAGCGCGGCCGGCTCGAAGTGGAATGCGCCGGCGATGACATTCGTCGGGGCCGTCTCGCGCTGGTTGTTGTACGTGAGGACGGCGTCGTTGTAGGCCTGCCGGCTGAAGGCGACGCGGTTCTCGGTCGACGCGAGCTCCTCGCTCAGCTGCTGCATGTTCGCGCTGGCCTTGAGGTCCGGGTACGCCTCGGCCACCGCGGTGAAGCGGCCCAGCGCGGAGGTCAGCGCGCCCTGCGTGGCGGCCAGCTGCTGCATGGGGCCAGCGGCGCCCGGGGCGGCCTGCGCCGCGCCAAGGCCGGCGATGGCGTCGGCTCGCGCCTGCGTCACGGCCTCGAGCGTCTCGCGCTCATGCGACATATAGGCCTTCGCGGTCTCGACGAGGTTCGGGATGAGGTCGAACCGCCGCTGGAGCTGCACGTCGATCTGCGCGAAGGCATTCTTGTAGCCGTTGCGCGCACGGACGAGCTTGTTGTAGGCGGAGAACACCCATAGCAGGAGAAGCACTAGGACAACTGCAACGACGATCCCGATCACCAAGCCCATAGGCGAACTGTAGCGGCCCCAACCGGTCGCGAACAGCGACTCCGATCAGGACAGGCGCACCAGCGACAGCACGTCATCCGACGGGAGCAGGCCATCGACGATCGCCGTCACCTCTATGCCGATGAGATTCACCCGGCCCCCGAAGTTGGTCAGGAATGCGGTGTCGGCGGCGTCCCGCCCGGTCGCGATGCGCACCAGCGACGACCGCGGGGCCAGCAGGGTCGAGTCCACCACCAGCCACTCGCCATCGACCAGCGCCTCGGCCACCGCATGGAAGTCCATAGGCGACAATCCAGGCGCGTAGACGGCGGCGAGCCGCGCAGGCACCTCGAGGGCACGCAGCAGCGCCACGGTCAGGTGGGCATAGTCGCGGCAGACGCCGGCGCCGGCCAGCAGCGTGTCGACGGCGCCATCGGTCGGCCCGCTGCTGCCGGTCACGTAGAACAGCCGATTGCCGACCCAGGAGCTGACGGCTGCCAGCAGCTCCCTGCGCGAGCCGATGCCGGCGAACTCCGCCGACGCGATGGCCAGCAGCCGGTCGGATTCGCAGTACCGGCTCGGCAGCAGATACTGCAGCTCCTCGAGCGGGTCGGGGATGCGGCCGAACACCGGCGCAATCGGCTCGCTGGACACGGATGCGTTGTAGCGGAGCACCACGCGGCCGGGCCGGGCATCGAGCAGGTGCATCCGCCCGTCGTGGCCGAGCGGCAGCTCGATGAGATCGACGGGGGCGCCGTCGACGGTCAGCGCCAGCGTCTCCTCGAGGATCTGCTGGGAGCCCCGGGCCACCGCGACGGTGAAGAACAGCCGGGCGGGGTCGATGACCTCGAGGTCGAGGTAGGCGCTGACGCGGCGAATCACCGACATAGTGTGGGGCGTCGATGTATCAGACGTGTCTCGCCCGCAAGGCTTCGGCAACTCGGGCCGCCCAGTCCCCGCCGTGGGCGTCCAGCACGGCGGTCCGGACGTCGGAGTCGTCGGCGCGGGCGAGGTCGATCCGGAGGTACGCATCGCTGAGCGCCTCGGCCATCCCGGCGCCCCACTCGATGACGGTGACCGACTCGTCCTGCGACACATCGAGATCGAGGTCATCCAGCTCGCCGAGCCCGCCGAGGCGATACGCATCCACGTGGACCAGCGGGATCCGGCCCTCGAGGTGCACGCGGGCGATGACGAAGGTCGGCGACACCACGCCGGTGGTCACGCCCAGCCCGTCGCCGATGCCCTGGGTCAGAGCTGTCTTCCCCGCGCCCAGCGGCCCGCCCAGGATGATGAGGTCGCCCGCGTGGAGCACCTCCCCCAACGCCCGCCCGAGGGCGCGCGTGTCGGTCGCGGTGGGCAGCTCGACCCGGGGACCCGCGTCGCCGCGGTCGGCCTCGACAATCCGGATGTCGGTGCGGGCCGGCGGCCGCCAGCGGGGGCCCATCGTCATCGCCGGCGCGGCCCGGTCGACAGGCGGGCGAGCACCTCGCGCACGAGCTCGACCAAGACTGCGTCGACCTCATCCGGGCGCTCGAGCACCACTGCGTGGCCGGCGTCATCGATGACGTGCAGCTGCGCGCCCCGTACTTCGCTGGCAATGAGTTTGCTATGCGACAGCGGGGTGAGGCGGTCGGCCGCGCCGCACACCACCGCGACCCGGCACTGCCCGAGCGCGGCCAGCGCGGTCCGCCGCTCGTGGGCCATGATCGTCGGATAGAAGTCGGCGACCACATTCACCGGCGTCGCGGCGATCATCCGGTTCAGGTACTCGGCCACAGCCGGGCTGACCGGCCCGCTGCCGAAGGACATCCGATGGGTGATGAACCAGGCCAGGTCCGCACCGAGGCGCCGCCCGCTCTCGACGAGCCACGGCGCGCGACCGGCCGCGCCGAGCATCGCCGGCGTGAGCGCCCCGGCCGCGCGGGCCAAGGGGCCGGGCAATCCGAGGGTGACGCCGGAGAGCGCGCCCGATGACGTCGAGATCAGTGCGACGCCCACCACGTGGCCGCCGAACAGGTCGGCGCTGTCGGCGGCCAGTTCGATGATCGCCATACCGCCCATCGAATGCCCGACCAGCACGATCGGGCCGTCGATCCCGTCCAGGATGAGGCGCAGATCCTTCGCCATCTGATTCAGCGTCGCGCGGGTGCGGTCGGAGCGGCCGGACCGGCCGTGGCTGCGCTGGTCGAACAGCACCAGGCGCAGCCGCCCGTCGAACTCCGAGCGCAGCGCCTTGCGCTGGAAGTGGAATGCGCCCAGCGCCAGCGTGTAGCCGTGCACGAACACCACCGTGAGGGGCGCGGACTCCGGCCCGTCCTCCTCGACGTGCAGCGCAACGCCGTCGTCGGCCCTGACGGTGCGGACGCGATCCGCGACGAGGCCGCCGAGGTTCTCGTCGGCATGCTTGTCGCCCCGGCGCCCGGCCCGGCCGATCACCACGCGCTCGACGGCGATCGCGGTGCCGACCACGGCGGCCGCACCGCCCAGCAGACCGCCGACGATGCCGGCCTTCCTCCGCCGGCTCATAGCGTGCTCACGATCGCGGCCGGATCCGCGTTGAGGTAGACCCGCGGGACCCTCGCGCCGACCCGGGTGACGATCTCGTAGTGGATCGTGTCGACGGCATCGGCCCAGTCCTGGGCGGTCGGCTCGCCGTCGCGGCCGGATCCGAAGAGCACGACCTCGTCCCCGGCCGACACCGGGAGATCCCCGACGTCGACGACGAACTGGTCCATGCAGACCCGGCCGCTGATGGTGAGTCGTTTGCCGTTGATGGCCAGCGGCCCGCGATTGGTGCCCGAGCGGGGCACTCCGTCGGCGTAGCCCAGCGGCACCAGCACCGCCGTGGTCGGGCGCTCGGTTGTGTACTGATGGCCGTACGACACGCCCTCGCCGGCGGCGAGCCGCTTGGCCAGGGCCACGTGCGAGCGCAGACTCATTGCCGGCACGAGGCCGAAGTCGCCGGCAACGGGCGCCAGCCCATAGATCGCTATGCCCGGGCGCACGAGATCGAAGTGCGCCTCCGGCAGGGTCAGCGTGGCCGCGGAATTGGCGATGTGCCGCACCTGCGGATGGACGCCGAGACCGGCGGCCACCTCGATCGCGGCGATGAAGCGGGCGATCTGCTTGGCGATCGTCGGGTGCCCGGGCTCGTCGGCGTAGGCGAAGTGCGACCAGATGCCGACGATCTCGACCTCGCCACGCGCCTCCGCGGCCGCCGCCAGCGTCAGCAGCGCGGGCCAGTCCGCCGCTGTCGAGCCATTGCGCGAGAGGCCGGTGTCGATCTTCAGGTGGATCCGCCCTACCCGCCCGGTGGCGGCCACCGCGGCCTGCACGATCTCCAGCGCCCACCGCGCGCTGACGCTGACATCGACGCCCTGGCCGACGGCCTGCTCGAGTGCGGCAACCTCGTCCGGGGTCCAGAGCCAGGCCAGGATCGGGCAGGCGAACCCCGCGGCGCGCAGATCTAGCGCCTCCTCAAGCATCGCCACGCCCAGCCACGTCGCGCCGCCATCCAGAGCCGCGCTCGCGCACGGCACCATGCCGTGGCCGTAGCCGTCGGCCTTGACCACGGCCATCACCGCGGCGGGGGTGGACGCGACCAGCGCCCGCACATTGACCCGCACGGCCTCGAGGTCGACAACCGCCGCTGAACGCATCACGCCCCCATTCTCTCAAATGGGCGCGACCGACCGCCGGACCCGCGCCGTGGACTACAGCGCGCCCTTGCGCTGAAGCACGTGGAACGCGGCCCACCCCAGCGGCACCGGTAGCCAGAAGGTGGCGATCCGGAACAGCAGCACCGAGCTGACGGCCGCCGCGCTGCCCATGCCCGACGCGGTCAGCCCCGTCGACAGGGCAATCTCGACCGCGCCCAGGCCGCCGGGCGTCGGGGCCGCGGACGCAACCGCCGCGCCGGCCAGATAGACCACCGCGACGGCCGAGATCGTGACGCCGCCGCCGAAGGCCTCCACCGAGAACCACAGCGCGGCGATGTACGCGACATTCATCAGCAGCGCCCCGCCGATGGCCTCGGTGAGCTTGAGCGGGTTGCTGACCAGGCTCAGCAGCCGCGGGCCGGCCTCGCGGAGCGGCGGGACGACCCGGGCGATCACCCAGCGGCGCGGGGGCGGCACGGCCAGCAGGATCAGCACGATCGCCGTCGCCCCGCCCAGCGCCAGGAAGGCCCAGCCGGGGATAGGCAGCTCAGTGCGGGCCGACGCGCCGGTGGCCGCGGCGACGATGATCAGCAGGCCGGCATGGGATAGCGCATTGATGCCCTGGGACATCCCGACGCTGGTGGCGGCGTTGGTCGCGCTGATCTTGGCCTGGCGCAGATAGCGCAGGTTGACGGCCAGCCCGCCGACCGACGGCGGCGTCACGAAGCCCACGAAGGATGCCGCGAGCTGCACCAGGATCGTGCGGCTGAACGACAGCCGCTCCCGCACGTAACCGGTCAGAGACACGGCAGCGGCCACATACGTCACCGCCGACGCCAGCAGGATCAGCGGCACCCAGCCCCAGTGGGCGCTGGAGAAGACCGTCGCCAGATCGACGGACCCGAGCTGGCCGACGAGCAGGTACCCCGCGACGATGATCGCCACGATCGACAGCACGGTGCGCGGCCGGAAGCGCTCGATCCGCGTGGCGTCGGGGATCGCGACGTGGGTGCGCTCGTGGATGCGGTCCCGCACCTCCTCGAGCAGCTCGGCGTCGCGCTTGAGCGCCAGCCGCGTCTCGCGCGACAGCGCGATCGGCTGCAGCAGCGGCAGGGTCGCGGCCAGCTCGTCGTCGGCGAGCATCGTGCCGGCGATCTCGACCGCGCGGTCGGCCCCGACCAGCTGCGCCGTCGTCACCAGAAGCTGGGCCCGGTCGACGGCGAGGCGCAGATCGGATGCGAACGTCGCCCCGCCGGTGAGCGACGGGAGCAGGACGCGGCCCTCGAGATCCAGGCTGATCCGCTCGGCCGTCAGCCCGCGGTGGGTAATGCGATTGCGGTGCAGGCGCAGCGCATTGGTCCAGAGATCCTCGATCTGCTCATCGGTCGGGTCCGCCAGCGGCCAGCTCTCGACGCACTCGTAGATCAGCACCACCGCGTCCGGCCCGCAGGGCGCGGCGCCGAGGAACCGCGG
>JAOPVO010000137.1 GCA_025966155.1 Pseudonocardiales bacterium | reverse complement strand
ACTATGCGACGTCGCATCCTGCTGCTGACCGTCGGCATGACCACACTCGTGGTCCTCGCCTTCGCGATCCCGTTGATGTTCCTGGTCCGCTCGGCGATCGTGCAGCGCAATGAGCGCTCGGCGCTGGACGACGCCAAGACGATCGGCCTGTACCTGCGGTCCAGCAATCCCGATGTCCAGGCGCTGGGCGACTACGTCGACAGCCTGAATGCCGATAGCCCCACCTCGACGACAGTGACTCTGGCCGACGGCACGGTGATCGGCGCGACACCCGTTACCGGGATCGCCCCTCAGCCGACCGCGTATCCGAACGGCACCCGTCCGACGCGGGCGCCGTTCGACGGCTTCCAGGGCCGGCCCGAAAACTCGACCCTGCGCGACGTCGCCGGGGGCGGCCAGGTTGCGGAGATCGAGGGCTTCAGCACCGGGATCGGCGGCCGCATCGTTGTGCAGGTGTACCTGTCGCCGTCGGCCCGGACCGACGGCCTCGGGGCGTGGCTGCTGTTGCTCGGTGGCGTCAGCATCGGACTGCTCGCGGTGAGCGCAGCCGGCGCGGAGGTGCTGACCCGGCGGATCGTGCGGCCGCTCACCCGGACCGCGGCCGTCGCGCACGAGCTGTCGCAGGGCGACTTGGCCGCGCGGGCGCCTACGCGGGGCCCGCGCGAGGTGGCCGAGGTCGGCACGGCGCTGAACCGGCTGGCCGGGCGCATCGGCGAGCTGATCTCCGAGGAGCGCGAGACGGTGGCCGATCTCTCGCATCGTCTGCGCACACCGTTGACCGCGCTGCGGTTGGAGGCGGAATCGCTGTCCTCGCCCGCCGAGGCCGAGCGCATCGGCGACCGCGTCTCGGTGCTCGAGCGCACGCTCACCAATGTGATCCGCGCGGCCCGGCGGCAGCAGCGCGAGGGGCTGGTCCCGGCGGCCGACGCGACGGCCGTGGTGCAGGAGCGGGTCGACTTCTGGGCCGCGCTGGCCGAGGACCAGGACCGTGTGGTGACCCGCGATCTGCCGACGGTGCCGCTGATGGTGCGCTGCGCGCCGGAGGACCTTGCCGCTGCGGTGGATGCCTTGCTGGAGAACGTGTTCGCCCATACGCCGGAGGGCGCAGCGCTGTCGATCTCGTTGCGCGCAGCCGCAGGTTCGGCCGCAGCCGCGGGTGGTGACGCAGGCGGTGACGCGGGCGCTGGTGGCGACGCAAGCTCAGACGGCGACGCGAGCCCAGTCGGCGACGCGGGCGGGGACGGTGCTGGTGATGCGGGCGGTTTTGGTGCGGTGCTCGAGGTGTGCGATGACGGTCCCGGTTTCTCCAGCGACGCGGCCATGCGCGGACGGAGCGACCGCGGCAGCAGCGGTCTCGGGCTGGACATCGCCCGCCATACCGCGGAGGCCAGCGGCGGGGCGATGACCATCGGGGCCGGCGAAGCCGGGCGCGGAGCCCGGATCACGCTGACGCTGGGCCCCCCACTCCCCCTCTAGGACCTCGGGCGGCGGTCAGGGCGGCGGCGCGCCGCGGTAGCTCGGCCGCTTACCTTCCGCCCATTCGCGCTTAGGACGGACTTGACGATGCGCTGAGGCGCGCGAAAACCGCCCGGAGCCACAGTCATTGCATGACGATCCGCAACCGAATCCTGGCCGCCTGCGCGGTGACCGCGGTGCTCACGACCGCCGTCACCACGCAGGCTCTTGCGCAGCCGCTCCTGTCGGGCGCGAGCGCCTCGGCCACGAGCCCCGCCGCGGCCGAGCCGGCTGCGGCCACTACGGCCGTCGCGGATGAGGCCGCGGCTTCCACTGATGCCGCGGTCCGGGCCTCGGCCCTCGCGGATCTAAGCGACACCTTGGCCGTACTGCTCAACAACGAGGCCAGTGACTACTCCATCGCCGCCTATGACTCGGCTACGGGGATCGCCTATAGCGACGGGTCGACAGGCGGGATGTACACCGCCAGCATCGTCAAGGTCGAGATCCTGGCCGCGCTGCTGCTGCAGCACCAGGACGCCGGCACCGAGCTCACCTCCGCCCAACTGAGCCTGGCCACGGCCATGATCGAGCAGAGCGACAATGACGCGGCCTCGGCGCTGTGGACCGCCATCGGCGGGGAGGACGGTCTGGATGCGGCCAGCTCCCGCCTGGGCCTGACCAGCACCGTCGGCGGCGAGAACGGCTACTGGGGCCTGACGTCCACCAGCGCGGCCGACCAGGTTGCCCTGCTCGGTGCGCTGATCAATACCGATAGCGCACTTACTGCGGCGTCCCAGAGCACTCTGCTGAGCCTGATGGGCTCGGTATCGAGCGATCAGTATTGGGGCGTCTCGTCGGCCGCCGACACTGGCACGGCAACCGCGCTGAAGAACGGCTGGCTGTCCCTCAGCGCCGACGACGGGCTGTGGGTCGTCAACAGCATCGGCCTCGTGACCGTCGACGGCTCGACCATCCAGATTGCCGTCATGCTGCGCGGCCTCGGCGACTTCGCCACCGGGGTCACTCTGGCGGGGAACCTGGCCGCCGCTACCGCCGATGCGCTCGCGGCGCTGCGCGATCAGCCTGCGCTCAGCGCGACTTAGGACGGACTTGACCTCGCGCTGATGCGTCGCTGATACGACCCGGACGAACCTCGTCCTATCGAACCTCCCGTGGCCACCTCTGCCGATCGGATGAGCCCATGACCGTCACCTTTGTTCAGAACCGCACCGACGTTGCTGCCGAACCCGGCGGGCTGGCGCACGGCGCACTGGCCCGAAGCGGCTGCGATGTCGACATCGTCATCCCGGTCTACAACGAGCAGGACACGCTGGTCGAGAGAGTGGGCCGCCTCTATGCGTACCTCGCATCGTCGTTCCCGTTCACCTGGCGCATCACCATTGCCGACAATGCAAGTACGGACCGGACGTGGGCCAACGCGCTGGAGCTGGCCGCCGCGCTGCCGAATGTCCAGGCGGTGCATTTGGAGGCCAAGGGCCGCGGCCGGGCGCTATCCCACGTTTGGTCCGGAAGCGACGCCACTGTGGTCGCGTATATGGACGTTGACCTGTCGACGGACCTTCAGGCGCTGCTGCCGCTGGTCGCGCCGCTGCTGTCCGGCCACAGCGACGTTGCCATCGGCAGTCGGCTGACCCGCTCGGCCCGGGTCACCCGCGGGCCGAAGCGGGAGCTGATCTCCCGGGCCTACAACATCATCGTCCGCACCACAATGCGGGCCCGGTTCTCCGATGCGCAATGCGGGTTCAAGGCGATGCGGACGGAATGCGCGCGCCGGCTGCTGCCGCTGGTCCAGGACACCGGCTGGTTCTTCGACACCGAGCTGCTGCTGCTGGCCGAGCGTGCGGGCCTGCGTATCGCCGAGGTCCCGGTTGATTGGGTCGATGACCCCGACAGCCGGGTCGACATCGTGTCGACGGCGGTGGCCGACCTCAAGGGCCTCGCGCGGATGGGCCGGGCCTTCTCCTCAGGTGCGCTTCCGTTGCGCGAGCTCAGGGCCCAGCTCGGGCGCGCGCCGCTGCCCGTCCAGGCCGCGCCCGCGACCCTCGTGCGCCAGGTAGTGCGCTTCGGGGCCGTCGGTGTGGTCAGCACTCTGGCCTACCTGCTGCTGTTCCTCGTGCTGCGCAGCCCGTTCGGGGCCCAGGGCGCGAACTTCCTTGCCTTGGCCCTAACCGCCGTGGGCAACACTGCGGCGAATCGGCGCTTCACCTTCGGTGTCCGCGGTTCCGAGGGGGCGGCCCGGCATCAGCTGGAGGGCCTCATCGTCTTCGCTATCGGGCTGGTGCTGACCAGCGGATCGCTGGCCATCGTGCATGCGGTGTCGACGGCACCATCCCGGTTGGTCGAAGTCACCGCCCTGGTTGCCGCCAACCTCGGGGCCACGCTCGTGCGGTTCCTGCTCCTGCGGCACTGGGTCTTCGCCGCTCGCCGCGAGCACTGAGCACTGAGCACTGACCGCCGCACATGTCACTTCTCACCCCCCACATCAGGAGCTCGAGATCATGAGCATACTTACGGTACCGCCGCAGGCGTACCAAGGTCCCGGGCCGATTCCGTCGGATGACTGGGCGCCCGGCCCGGGCCCGGTTGCGCCGACGGTCGAGTCGCCGCCCGCCACCGAGCCGCACATGGCCGAGCCGCCGGCCAGGTCGCGGCGGCAGCGGCTGATCAAGGGCCGGCCGGACGATCCACAGTGGGCGCGACCCGCGCTGGGCGTTCTCCTCGTTGCCACTGGCGTGCTCTACCTCTGGAACCTGGCGGCGTCGGGATGGGGCAACTCGTTCTATTCGGCCGCAGTTCAGGCCGGCTCGGTCAATTGGGAGGCGTTCTTCTTCGGATCCTCCGATGCCGCGAACTCGATCACCGTCGACAAGCCTCCGGCATCGCTGTGGATCATGGCGCTCTCGGTGCGCATCTTCGGCCTGTCGTCGTGGTCGGTCCTCGTGCCGCAGGCCCTGATGGGCGTGGCGACAGTCGGGATCGTCTACGCGACGTTGCGTCGGCGCTTCCCGGCCGGGATAGCGCTGCTCGGCGGTGCGATCCTGGCGGTCACCCCGGTGGCCACGCTGATGTTCCGGTTCAACAACCCCGATGCGCTGCTGGTCCTGCTGATGAGCATCGCCGGCTATGCGGTCGTGCGCGCCATCGACACCGGCCGGGCGCGGTGGTTGATCGGCGCGGGCGTCCTGCTCGGCTTCGGGTTCCTCACCAAGCAGCTGCAGGTGCTGCTCGTGCTGCCCGGCTTCGCCCTCACGTATCTGATCTGCGCCCCGTCGAGCATTCTTCGCCGGCTCAAGGAGCTGCTGCTCGCGGGCCTGGCCATGGTGGCGGCGGCCGGCTGGTGGATCGCGATCGTCGAGCTCACCCCGGCGCAGTACCGCCCATACATCGGCGGCTCGCAGAGCAACTCCATCCTCGAACTGACGCTGGGCTACAACGGCCTGGGCCGACTGACCGGCAACGAGACCGGCAGCGTCGGCGGCGGCGGCAACTGGGGAGCCACCGGGTGGACCCGCCTGTTCGACGACGAGATCGGCGGCCAGATCACCTGGCTCATCCCGTCGGCGCTGATCCTCCTGGTGGCCGGGCTGGTGGTTGCCCGCCGCGTCCGTAGCGACCCGGCCCGTGCCCAGCTGCTGATGTGGGGCACCTGGCTCATCGTCACGGCACTGACCTTCAGCTTCATGGCCGGCATCTTCCACGCGTACTACACAGTGGCGTTGGCCCCGGCGATCGCCGGAACGGTCGCTGCCGG
>JAOPVO010000130.1 GCA_025966155.1 Pseudonocardiales bacterium | reverse complement strand
GCCAGGCCCTCGCGGCGCAGGCCCTCGCGCACTGCCGCCTCGGCGCCAGCGGAGTCGGCCCGGGCCGGTCGCTGGGTCAGCACGATCGCGCCGAGCCGCTCCACTGTGCTGGCCCGCACGTCGCCCTCGTGCCAGCGCACCTCATCGCCCTCGTGCAGCAGCGAGACGCCCGCGGCCCGGGCCGTGTCCTCGTCGATCGCGACCGCGTTGCGGATGCTGGCATCGCGACGGCCCGGGGCGCGGTCGGCGCCGGCGATGGCCAGCCACTCGACGCCGCTCAGCGACGTCGAGAGCGCGAGCTCAGCGCCGGTGCCGCCGGCCATCAGGTAGGTGCGCCCGTCCTCGCGCCGGCGCCGCGCGATGCGCTCGGGGTACGCCAGCCCGACTACCAGCCCGGCCGCGAGGTCCATGCCCTCGTGCGCGGCCGTCCCGCTCGTCGCCCCGTGCTTGCCGAGCGAGCGGGTGAGCCGGCGGACCTCATCCCGCCACCGCGACGTCGCGGCACGATCCGTTCCACTGCGCAGCTCGCGCCAGGCCGCGACAAGGTCATCGGTCCGCGTGCGCGAGTCCCCCGACAGCATGGCAACGACCTCGGCGGCGCTCGCGGCGCCGATCGGCCCGGCGGCGTCCAGCAGCGCCCGGGCGAGACGCGGATGCACGCCGACGTCGGTCAGCCGTCGCCCGCGCGCCGTCGCCCGCCCGTCGGCATCGATGGCCCCCAGGTCGCGCAGAGTCGACTCCGCCAGCTCCAGCGCGACCGGCGGAGGCGCGTCCATCAGGGCGAGGCCCCGGCCGCCGGGCGCCCCCCAGCAGGCGAGCTCGAGGGCGAAGGCGGTGAGATCGGCGCCGGCGATCTCGGGATCGGGGAAGTCCGGCAGCCATTGATGGTCGGACTGGGACCAGCACCGGTAGACCCGCCCCGGGCCCTCGCGCCCGGCCCGACCGGCCCGCTGATGCGCGGAGGCCTTGGATTCCCGGATGGTGACCAGCGTCCCCAGACCGCGCCCCAGGTCCGCGCGGGGGACCCGGCTGAGGCCGGCGTCGACCACAACCTGCACGCCCGGCACGGTAAGGCTGCTCTCCGCGATCGCGGTGCTCAAGATGATTCGGCGGGATTCGGAAGGGCGCAGCACCTCGTCCTGCTGGGCCGCGGGGATGGTCCCGTGCAGCTGCTGGATGGCCACGCCGGCATTGAATAGCCGGCTGGCTACTGCGCCGATCTCGTAGACGCCGGGCAGGAACACCAATACATCGCCGGCGCATTCACGCAAGGCGCGCCGCACTGTGTCGCTGACGTGATCAAGCAGGCGCGGATCGATGCGGGTCCCGCGCGGCGGATCGATCGGCGTCGCCGGCGGGGACCAGACGACATCGACGGGATGCAGTACGTCGGCGGCCTCGACGATCGGAGCCGGATTCGACTCCGCGCCCAAGGCGGCGGCGATCCGCGACGCCTGCGCGGTCGCGGACATAGCGAGCAATGCGATGTCGGGTCGGATGGCGCCGCGAAGGTCCACTCCGAACGCGACAGCCAGATCGGTGTCGAGATGGCGCTCATGGCACTCGTCGATAATGACCGCCGATACCCCAGCCAGCTCAGGATCTTGCTGCATGCGCCGCACCAGCAGGCCGGTGGTGACGACCTCGATCCGGGTACGGGGGCCGCGCTGGCTGTCCCCGCGGACGCTGTAGCCGACCTGCTCCCCGACCCGCTCGCCCAGCAGCGCCGCCATGCGTGCCGCCGCCGCCCGCACCGCGACTCGCCGCGGCTCGGCGACCAGGACCGTGCCGGGCACTGCACCCGCGACTGCCAGCGGGGCCAGCGTCGTCTTGCCGGTGCCCGGAGGCGCGACCAGCACGGCTCTGCCGGCGCTGCGCACCTGGTGGATCAGCTCGTCGAGGACGGCGCGGATCGGCAGGTTGGCGCCCGCGACGTCCATGGCCGGCAGCACGAGCCCAGTGTGTCAGCCCAGCGTGTCCGCCCGCCGCGACTGCGGGCGATGGCGCGTGTTCCCGCCGTGGGGCACGGGTACTGGGCTGGCATGAGCGCATCCAACGACGACAACGCCCCCGAGCGCACCGACAACCTCGTCGACACCAGCGCGGCAGCCCACGCCCCCGCCGATCCCCTCCCGGCCGACGGCGGCTCCGCAGTCAAGGACCCCGACGATTGGACTACCGGCGACGAGCCGATGACCGATGCGCAACGCTCCTACCTGCAGACCCTCGCTCAGCAGCAGGGCAAGCAACTGCCGGCGGATCCGCTGACCAAGGCCGAGGCGAGCAAGCTGATCGACTCGCTGCGAACGGGGTCCTGACCGCCGCTCGACGCCTGGCGGGGCGACAGCAGCGCCCTCGATCGGGTATCACGGTCCCGTGGATCTTCAGGAGGCCGTGGATCGCCTGTATGCGGGCGCGCCCGAGGACTTCGTCGGAGCCCGGGCGCAGCTGGCCAAGCAGGCCCGGTCCGACGGCGATACCGCCACGGCGACGGAGATCGCCGCGCTGCGGCGCCCCACCGCGTCGGCCGCGCTGCTGAATGCCCTCGCCCGAGCCGACCCCGGGGCGGTGACCGCGCTAGGAGCCGTCGGCGATGAGCTGCGAGAGGCCCAGCAGCGCGGGGATGGCGAGGCGATCCGCGCATTGGGACGCAAGCGCCGACAGGTCATCGCGACGGCCATGGCCTCGGTCGCCACGATCGCCGCCGACCGCGGGCTCTCGCAGAGCGCCTCGGTGCGGGCCGAGGTCGAGGCGAGCCTGGCCGCGGCGATCCTCGACCCGGCCAGCGCCGAGCAGCTGGCAGCCGGCGCGTTGACCGGGGCGCTGCATGAGGTCGGGTTCGGCGACTGGAGCCCGGCCGCGGCGGTGTCCACCGGTACCACTCGGACGTCCGGGACCACCGGGACCACCGCCCCTCGGCCCGCCCTGCGCGCCGTCCCGGACCTCCCGACGCGCGCTGCAGTGACGGCCCCTTCCCGTGCCGAGCAGAAGGCCGAGCGCGAGCGCATGGCCCAGGAGCGCGACACTCGGCGTCAGGCGATGGCGCTGGAGCGCGCCGAGGCCGCCACCGCCGCACTGGAGCAGGCGCAGGCGCGCTCCGCCGCTGCGCAGCAGCGAGTGACCGAGATCCAGGGGCAGATCGATCGCCTGCGCGGCGAGCTGGGCGAGGCCACCGCAGACGCGCGGTTGGCCCACGAGGCCGAGCGCAAGGCGGGCCGCGATGCGTCGGCCGCGATGCGCCGCTTGACGCCGGGCGGGACCTGACCGCCCAGTCGCCCGTGTGACGGGTTCGGCTGCGGCGTCGCCCGCCCCGGCTCGCCACGCGGCCGGCGCTACGGTGAGTGCCGGATTGAAGCCAGCGGAGGGGTGTGCGTCGTCGAATGGGTCGATCGCGTTCCGCAGGGCCTTCGTCCCAGGAGGCCGGCACCGGCTCGACGCTGCTGTCCCTGGCCCCCTCGGCCTTCCTGCCGGCCATCGTCTATGAGATCGGCAACGGCGCCATCGCGCCGATCATCGCCCTCACCGCGCTGGATCTGCACGGCTCGACGAGCACCGCCGGGTTCATGCTCGCGTTCCTCGGTATCGGTCAGGTGCTGGGCGATATCCCCGCCTCGGCACTGGCCGATCGGGTCGGCGACCGCAGGGCGATGATGCTGGCCGCCGGCCTCGCGATCGTCGCGCTGCTGATCTGCTTCGCCTCCCCCACGCTGGTTGTGCTCGGCCTCGGCCTGCTGATTTTGGGCGCGTCGAATGCCACGTTCTACCTCGCGCGCCAGTCGTACCTCACCGATGTCGTGCCCTCGAAGATGCGGGCCCGGGCGATGTCGACCCTTGGCGGCTCGCACCGGGTCGGGCTGTTCATCGGCCCGTTCATCGGCGCAGTCGCGATCTCGCTGTTCGGCCTGCGCGCCGCCTACCTCGTGGCGGTGACCGCGGTGGCCTGCGCCGCCCTGCTCCTGGCGCTGGTCCCCGATCTCCCGGCGCCGCCGGGGCAGCCGAAGGGCGTGCGCGGCGGCATCGGCTCCAGGGCCATGCTCTCGGCGTACCGCAAGCTGTTCACCACGCTGGGCCTCGCGGTTTTCCTCGTCGGGGCCGTGCGCGCCGCCCGGCAGACGGTGCTGCCGCTCTGGGCCGAGCATCTGGGGCTGAGCCCCGCGTCGACCAGCATCGTGTTCGGCATAGCCAATGCCGTCGATATGGCGCTGTTCTACCCGGCCGGCAAGGCGATGGACCAATTGGGCCGCATCGCCGTGGCGCTTCCGTCGATGACGATCCTCGGGGTGTCCATGATGGCGCTGCCGCTCACGCACGCCCCGTGGACCCTGACCGTCGTCGCGATGATCATGAGCTTCGGCAACGGGATCGGCTCCGGAATCATGATGACCCTCGGCGCCGACGCCGCGCCGGCCGACGGGCGGGTGCGGTTCCTGGGCATCTGGCGCGTCCTGAGCGATTCGGGCAATGCCGCCGGGCCGATCGTGGTGTCGGTCGTGGCCGGCGTCTCCTCCTTGGCCATAGGCATCGTCGCCATCGGCTCGGCCGGGCTGCTGGCCTCGGTCGGCCTGGGCCGGTGGGTGCCGCGCTACTCCCCGTTCGCCACTCGCGCCGCCGTGCGATCGCGCGCCCAACAGCCCTAGACCGAAACGGTTGACTAGGGCAATCATGAGGACGCCGACTCGGTGCGTGCCTATACATGCGCTCACCCGGCGGTTGCCCATTGCCTCACCAACGAAGGTGAACCACATGGATGCGTTGCAGGGAATCAAGGTCCTCGACCTCAGCGAGGGCATCGCCGGCCCGATCGTCGGGATGTTCCTCGCCGACTTCGGCGCGGAGGTCATCAAGGTCGAGTCGCCCGACGGCGACCCGGCTCGGGACAACCCGGGATTCGCGATGTGGAACCGCGGCAAGTCCGGCGTCACGGTGGACCCCTCGGATGAGTCCCGGCTGCAGTGGCTCTCCGCGCAGATCGACGGCGCCGACATCCTGCTGACCAACGGCGGTGCGCAGCTGTCGCGCTTCGGCTTGGACCCGGACGAGATATTGGCCCGCAACGGCCGCCTGATCCTCACCGAGATGCCGGCGTACCTCCACGGCTACACCCCCTGGGCCGGCGGCCACGAGTCCGCTGCGCTGCTGTCGGCGATCGGCGGCCCGGCGCTGCGGCAGTCCTCGGTGCGCGGCGGTCCGGTCGAATCGGTCTACCCCACCCTCAGCTACGCCCACGGCGTGTGGGCCAGTGTGTGCACGGTCGCCGCCCTGCTCGAGCGCGAGAAGTCCGGCGCCGGGCAGCTGGTCGAGGTCAGCGGCGCGAACGCCCTGCAGCACCTCGCCGCGTCGGCCTACGTCATCAACCCCGACGCCCCCGACCCGAGCACCGCGATCGGCCCCGCCGGACGGCACCCCCTGTACACCCGCGTATTGGCTGGGGACGGGCAGTGGCTCGGCTCCGGCGCCCTCGGCCCGAAGTTCGAGACCGCCATGATCAACGCCCTCGGTCTCAGCGACATGCTCGCGGAGGAGCGGATGGGCGGCGTCATCCAGAATCTGCTCATCGCCACGAATATCGAGTGGGCCCAGAAGAAGGTCGCCGACGCGTTCCTGGCCAAGCCGCGCGACGAGTGGCTCTCGATCATGGACTCCCTGGGCATCCCGTGCGGCCCCATGGAGGAGCGCGATCTCTGGCTGGACAACCCGCAGGTCAAGGCCATCGGCATGCGGGTCGAGGTCGACGACCCGGAGCGAGGGCATGTCGTCATGCCCGGGATCCCGCTGAACCTGGTCGCCACCCCGGGCCGCGTCCAGGGCCCGGCGCCCATGCTCGGCCAGCACAACGGCTCGGCCCCGACGTGGGCCCCGCAGCCTCCTGCCGCCGAGCGCCCGCCGGTGCGCCCCGGGCCGCTGTCCGGCTTCACCATCCTCAACAGCGGAACCTTCGTGGCCAGCCCGTATGCCGGCTGCCTGATGTCCGAGCTCGGGGCGAATGTCGTCAAGGTCGAGCCCCCGACGGGCGACCCATTCCGCCGCGCGGGCTACGGCGTCAACCGCGGGATGCGGAGCCTGTCGATCGACCTCCAGTCCCCGGACGGGCAGGCTGCGTTCCATGAGGCGGTCAAGTCCGCGGATGTGTTCATCGACGGGCTGCGCCCCGGTGTCACCAAGAAGCTCAACATCGATTACGAAACGCTCAACGGGCTGAACCCCGGGATCGTGACGATGTCGCTGTCGGCCTATGGCGAGGGCGGGCCCATCGGGCACAAGCCCGGGGTCGACATGGTGCTGCAGGCCATGTCCGGGATGATGCTGGCGCAGGGCGGCGACGGCGAGCCCGTCGCCAACACGATCGCCCTCTGCGACATGACGACGGCGGCCATCTCGGCCCTCACCATCTGCCTGGCGCTGTTCCACAAGGCGCGAACCGGGGAGGGCCAGCGGACCTGGGACGCGCTGGGCGCGACGGCGACGTACCTCCAGAGCGGCGAGCTCGTGCGTTTCGAGGGTCGCACGCCGCCGCCTGTCGGGGGCGAGGACTTCCTGGGCCGCGAGCCGTACGACCGCATCTATCCGGTGAGCGACGGCTGGATCCGCATCCAGGCCGCCCGGGGCATCGACGCCGCGGCCGCCACCCGGCAGGCCCTTGGCCTCACAGCCGACGCCTTGGCCGCCGACCCGAGCGCGGCCATCGCCGCAGCGGTGGCCGGCCGTACTGGGCGCGACGCGGCGGCGGCGTTCAATGACGCCGGCCTGGCCGCCGTCCGGGTCCGCAAGGTCAGCGAGGTGATTCGCGACCCACGGCTGATCGCCTCGGAGTTCCTGCACACCCGGCGGGCCGACGACGGCTCGTTCATCACCGACCCTGGGCGCTACGCGGTGTTCAGCCGGACCGGGCGCTACGGGCCGAAGATCCCGCCGGGCATCGGCGAGCACAGCACCGACGCGCTGCTGTCGGCCGGGCTCGATCCGGAGCGCATCGACAAGCTCATCGCCGATGGCGTCGTAGTGCAGGGCGGCCCGATGGAGCACATGCTGGCGGCCTCGTATCGCTAGCCGTGACTGAGTCGCCTAACCTATAGGCGGCAAACGAAGGGTCGGGCCCATTGTGGGCCCGTCCCTTCGTCGTTGTTGGATGCTGTTTACATACTGGCGTTACTTACGGTTGCTGTAGAGGTCGACGCGGAAGCCGCCGGCCCCGATCGTGCGGCCCGACAGCCAGGAGGAGCGCTCGCTGGCCAGGTAGGCGCAGATCGGGGCCACATTGTCCGGGGACCGAGAGAGGTCCTCCTCGCCCGGGCCGTCCTGGCGGACCCTCTGGGCGTCCGGGACCGTCGCGGTGAGGCGAGTGGCGGCGGACGGGGCGATCGCATGGCGGTGACGCCGTAGCGGGCCATGCCCGGTAGTGGCCGCGGAGGTGGACCTTGATGACGGCGTCCCAGTCCTCGGGGGACAGGTCGAAGATCATCCGGTCGCGCAGGATCCCGGCGACGTTGACGACGATGTCCAGCTTGCCGAACTCGCTGATGGCCGTCGCCACAAGCTCCTCGCCCGTGCCTCCTTGACTCCGCGTCCGGACCGTATCCCCGCGCGGCGGGCT
>JAOPVO010000090.1 GCA_025966155.1 Pseudonocardiales bacterium | reverse complement strand
CGTACGTGCGGACCTCGTCCGGGAGGATCAGGCTGACGACGATGCCGCTGGCCCCGGCGCGCGCAGTGCGGCCCGAGCGGTGCAGGTAGTCCTTGCCGTCGGCCGGCGGGTCGACGTGGACAACCAGTGAGATGCCGTCGACGTGGATGCCGCGAGCGGCTACGTCGGTGGCGACGAGCGCGCTGGTGCGGCCCTCCTTGAAGCTGTCGAGGGCCTTCGTGCGCTGCGACTGGGTGCGGCCGCCGTGCAGGGTGCCGGCGGAGACGCCGCTTCGGGCCAACTGCTTCTGAAGGCGATCGGCGCCGTGCTTGGTGCGCACGAACAGGATCGTGCGGCCGTCGCGGGCGGCGATCTCGGTGATAACGCTCTGCTTGTTATCGCGGTCGACGCGGAACACGTGGTGGCTCATGGTGTCCACGGCGGATTCGGCCGAGGCCAACGCGTGGGCGACCGGGTTCTTCAGGTAATGCTCAACCAGGGTCGAGACATCCCCGTCGAGCGTCGCCGAGAACAGCAGGCGCTGGCCGTCGGCCGGGGTGAGATCCAACAGCCTGCGAACGACCGGCAGGAACCCGAGGTCGGCCATGTGGTCGGCCTCGTCCAGCACGGTGATCTCGACGCTGTCGAGGGACACCGCGTGCCGGTCGAGCAGGTCGATCAGGCGCCCGGGAGTGGCGACGAGGATGTCGACGCCAGCGGACATCTGGTGGATCTGCTTGCCGATCGGCAATCCGCCGGCCACGAGGCGAACCCGCAGATCCCGCGCGTGGGCCAGCGGGTCGAGTGAATCCGTGACCTGCATAGCCAGCTCACGAGTAGGCACGAGGATCAGCGCGCGGGGCCGCTTGGCCACGCCGCCGCGGCCCTCGAGCCGGGCGATGAGCGGCAGGCCGAAGGCGAGGGTCTTGCCGGCGCCGGTTGCTGCGCGGCCAAGGACATCGCGGCCAGCCAGTGCGTCGGGGATCGTCGCGGCCTGGATGGGGAACGGCGTGTGCAGGCCGCGCCGGGTCAGCGCGGTGGCCAGCGCCTCCGGCAGGCCCAGCTCGGTGAAGCTGGGCAGATTGTCGGTGGCGACGATCTGGATCGGCAGGTCATCCAGCACATTGCGGGGACGGACCGGCGGGGCCTTCGGAGCGCGGGCCGGACGGCTCTGCGCGCCGCGCGGCTGGCTGGAGCGAGGCTGGGTGCCACGCGCCGCGGCGCTGGAGGTGTGTTGGGCAGGACGGTGGGCGCGCGGGGACCGCGCGACAGGGCTAGACAAGGGGGTATTCCTTCGGGACTGTGGCGCGTCCCGGCGAGGCGCGCTTCGCGACCGGCAGCAAGCCGGAGGGTCAGCGGCGAATCAATGGCACGAGCCCGACGCGTTCGGCGTCGACGAGGCGGACGGGTCGTCCGCAGGCTAGATCGTGGAGCGAGTGGTGCGACAGATAGTGCGGCGCAACGCCGCGCGCACAGAGTCCATGCTACCTGCATGCGGCCCAACCTGCAGACTGGGGCGCGCCGGAGCCGCCGTAGGGTGACCGGTATGAGCCGAACGAGCTTCTACGACCTCCTGCGCGCGCAGGTTCGCAACGAGTTCACCGCGTCGCAGCAGTACATCGCGGTCGCCGTGTGGTTCGACGACCTGGACCTCCCGCAGCTGGCTGCGCACTTCTATAAGCAGGCCCTCGAGGAGCGCAATCACGCGATGATGATCGTCAAGTACTTCCTCGATAAGGACCTCCCCGTCCCGATCCCCGGCGTCGACGACGTTCGCTGGGAGTTCGCCAATGTCATGGAGCCCCTCGAGCTTGCGTTGGCGCAGGAGAAGGTGGTCACCAGCCAGATCGAGGCGCTCGCCAAGGCGGCCCGCGAGGACGGCGATTACCTCGGCGAGCAGTTCATGCAGTGGTTCCTCAAGGAGCAAATCGAGGAGGTGTCCTCTATGACCACGCTCGTGCGGATCGGCCACCGCGCCGGGGAGAACCTGTTCCACCTGGAGGACTTCGTCGCCCGCGAGCTCGCTGGCGGCGAGGGGGCGGACATGACGGCGCCATCCGCTGCCGGAGGCGCGCTGTAGGTACGTGCTTGAGAATGTGTTCCTTGGCGTGACAAGGCGGCCAAGGGTCGGCTAAGTTCGGTAAGCCATGGCTAACGCGAAGCAGTCGGTGCTGACCCTGTCGCCCAAGAAGAAGTGCTGTCGATCGAGCAAGCGCTGCAAGCGCTGCCCTGTCGTCGTGATGAAGGCCCGGAAGTCGCTGGCCGCCGACGGCCACGATGTCGGGTCCAATCCCCGCCTCATCCAGTTGACGATGGCGCCGGACGAGTGCAAGAAGATGCGCAAGCGCCTGGAGAAGGCCATCACCACGGCCCAGAAGGCGACCTCGCGCTAGATTCGAACGAAGCAGCAAAGACGAAGGCCCCTGATCAGATGATCAGGGGCCTTCGTCGTGCCACGTTGCTACGCCGCTTCGCCCGCTAGCGCATTAAGCGGCTTCGCCCGCTGGCGCATTAAGCGGCTTCGCCCGCTCCGACCATCTTCGTCGGCGTTGCCGGCACCCGCCGTCCTGGCTCCTCGCTGATGGCGAACCACCGGCCGCTGGGCGCTGCCCCGGTCGCGGCGACGAAGCTCATCAGATCGCCCTTGGCGACATCGAAGCTGCCCAAGGCAACCGGCGCCCTGTCGGTGGGCGAGGCCAGGGACCACAGCACGTAGATCGACGACGAGGTGTCGTTGGCCTCGAGGTCGTCGGCCACCACCATCATCCCGGAGTCGCGCATGTACGCCGTGGCCACTCGACTGGTGCCCGATCCGTCGACAGCGTCGATCTCGGCCACGGTCAATTGACCCGGGCGGCTGATGGCGTCCTGAAACTGAGAGCTCTGGCTTGCCGCCTGGCGGGCATCGTCGCGCTGAGAGCGCATGGCGGCCCCCCAGCCGACCAGGCCGATCAGCGCCAGTACCGCCGCGACCGCCATGAAGCGAGTCGCTACGGAGGCGAGGCGTGAGCGGTGGGCTCGGCGCCGCTCGCCCGAGCCCGGCGCAGCGAACGGGGAGGCCGATGCGGGGGAATCGACATCCTCGTCCGCGAGGAGGTTTCGGGAAGCTGGGGCCCCGGAAGGCTGGGCACCGGGCCGGGACACGCTGAGGCCAACCGCCTCGGCCAAAATGGCCGCGCGAAGGCTGGGCGGAGGGGCCTGGACATCGCCTACAGCGCCGATGAGCCCGACCAGCGAGGACAGCTCGTCGACGTACTCGCGGCACTGGTCGCACTCGGCCAGGTGCGCGTCGTAGGCGGATAGGTCGGCGGGCTCGACCGCAGCGAAGACGAGGTCGAGAGCCTCGTCTTGGATTCGCTGGTGCTCCATCATCGTCACGTCGTTGGTCATGACTGGCTCCGCAACCGCGGCGAGAGATCCGTTACCGCTGATGCATCGAGCACATCGCGCAGCTTGGCGAGAGCGGCTCGGGTTCTGGTCTTGATCGTACCCAGCGGGACCTTCGTCTGCTCGGAGATCTCCTGCTGAGTCAAACCGCCGTAGTAGGCCAGCAGCAGGGCCTCGCGCTGAGTGGGCGTCAATTCCGCCAGAGCCGCGCGGACGGCCCGGCTCTGCCAGTTGAGCCATGCGGACTCGTGGACGGGCTCGGCCTGGTCGGACTCGCGCTCGGCGATAATCGCCTCGCGGCCGGCTCGGTCGACGCGGCGGTGCACAGCTTCCTCGCGGCGAACAACATCAACGGCGCGGTGATGCGCGGCCGACATGAGCCACGTGCCTAGGGTTCCGCGCTCACGGACATAGTTCTGGGGGGCCCGCCACAGCGCGAGGAACACCTCCTGCGCAACGTCCTGCGCGTGATCCCGGTCGCCTACGACCCGCAGGGCCACGGAGAACACCGCGGCCCCATATCGGTCGTAGATCTCCGCGAGCGAGGAATCGTCGCGCGCGACGACTCCGGCATGCAACTCATCATCGGAGCGCTCCTGCACCCGATCACGCATCCGCGCGTCGGCGGCGAACGCCAGTTGTTGTCCCACAGCTGATGTTCGCCCGGTGCGGCAGACTGGATTCCTCGGCGGGTTGCCAATTCAGCTCAGTCACATCCGCTCCTCCCTGCTCGCTGGCCAGTGATTCTCGTATAACGGCGCGTGTGCTGTTTGTGACAGAACGTCGACAATGTGTCGCTATGCGCTACCTATGCTGCCCGCCCGCCGGAGCCGCCACACAAAAACCTCATCACGATCTGACGGCATCCCCCGTTCCCCCTCGCCGCGCGCGGTGGGACGATGCGCGATGGCCGGGTCGCGGTCGACCCACCCGCTGAAGGGATCTCGATGGATCTGCACCTCGAAGACAAAGTTGTCCTCATCACCGGCGGCTCGGACGGCCTGGGCGCCGCACTGGTCCGCCTGCTGCGATCCGAAGGCGCCCTCGTTGCCTTCTGCGGGCGCAACGAGGAGCGCATCGCCGCCTTGGCCGCCGACGTCGCCGGTACCGACGGCGGGCACGGCGTGATCGGCATGCGCGCCGACGTCACGCAGGAAGGCGAGCTCGCGGCATTCGTGGACGCCGCGGTGCAGCGTTGGGGCCGCATCGACGGGGTCGTCAACAACGCGGGGCAGAGCTCGGCCCTGCCGTTCGATCAGCAGACCGAGGAGACGTGGGACAACGACCTCAACCTCAAGCTCCGGGCCCAGATCAAGCTGACCCGCTTGGCCCTGCCGCATCTGCGCGCGTCCGGCGGCGGGTCGATCCTCAACATCCTCGCGATCTCAGGGAAGGCGCCCGGGGCGAACTCCTCCCCCACGTCGGTCTCGCGCGCCGCCGGCCTCGCGCTCAGCAAGACGCTGTCCAAGGAGCTCGGACCGGACAACATCCGGGTCAACTCCATCCTGATCGGGCTGGTCGAGAGCGGCCAGTGGGATCGTCGCGCCGCCGCGACCGGCGTTGCCGTCGATGACCTCTACAAGCGCATGGGCGAGGCCGGCAGCATCCCGCTCGGGCGGGTCGGGTACGCCTCGGAGTTCGCCGACCTTGCGGCCTTCATGCTGTCCGACCGGTCGGCCTACATCTCCGGGGTCGGCATCAACTTCGATGGCGGGACCAGCCCCACCAGCTGACCCTCGCCATCTGCCCGCTCGTCCCGCCGCTTGCCAAGGAGCTCAGTCATGACGTCGTCTTCCCGCACCTTCCCGGCGCTGCTGGTCGACCATTCCGGCGAGTCGAGCCGGCGGGAGGTCGTCGAGCTATCGCTCGAGGATCTCGAGGCCGGCGAGGTCACGATCGAGGTCGAGTGGAGCGGGCTGAACTACAAGGACGCCCTCGCAGCCAGCAAAGACGGCAAGGTCGCCCGCATCTCGCCGTTGATCCCCGGGATCGACCTGGCCGGGACCGTCATCGCCTCAACCTCGCCCGAGGTGCGCGCTGGGGACGTCGTCCTCGTCCACGGCTATGACCTCGGCGTGGCGCACCACGGCGGGTTCGCCCGGATCGCGCGGGTGCCCGCCGCATGGGTGGTGCCGCTGCCTGCCGGCCTGTCCGCGCACGACGCGATGACCATTGGCACGGCGGGATTCACCGCCGCGCTCAGCGTCGATGCCCTTGAGGTCCGCGGGCTGCGCCCCGGCGGTGGGCCGATTCTGGTGACTGGGGCCACCGGCGGCGTCGGCTCGATCGCCGTCGACATCCTCGCCACCCGCGGCTACGAGGTGGTCGCCAGCACCGGCAAGCCCGACGCCGCGCAGTGGCTGCGGGATTTGGGCGCGGTTGACGTCATCGGGCGGGAGGAGGCCGCAGACGCCAGCCGACCGCTGCAGCGCGAGCGTTGGGCCGGGGCGGTCGACTGCGTCGGGGGCAGCACACTGCCCTACATCCTCAGCTCGCTGCGGTACGGCGCGGCGGTCGCAGCCAGCGGCAACACCGGCGGGATGGGCGTTCAGACGACCGTCCTGCCGTTCATCCTGCGCGGGGTGGCACTGCTGGGCATTGACTCAGTGCAGTGCGCCATCGACCGTCGCCGCGAGGTGTGGGCCCGGATCGCCACCGACCTGCGTCCGCGCGGGCTCGAGGCGCTGGGCTCCGCGACCGTGTCGCTGGCCGAGATTCCCCAGGCCCTCGATGCGCTCCTGCAGGGGGCGGCCCAGGGCCGCACCTTGGTAGAACTCTCCCGCTAGCGCCTGTCAATTCGCGCAGGCGGGTGTTCGACGTCAGCCTGCGGGTAACGAAATACCCATGAGCATCGTGGATAAGGCGAAGAACAAGGCAGAGGAAGTCTCCGGCCAGGCCAAGGAGACGGTCGGCGAGAAGACGGGCGACCGTGATCTCCAGGCCGAGGGCCAGGCCGATCAGTCCGAGGGTGCGATGAAGCAGGCTGGGGAGAAGCTGAAAG
>JAOPVO010000290.1 GCA_025966155.1 Pseudonocardiales bacterium | reverse complement strand
CTCGAGGTCCTCGCGCCGATCACGAACCCGCTCATCAACGATGTCGTCGCCCCGATCGTGGGTGCCGCGGCGCCGATCCTCAACCCGATCCTGGGCCCCGTGACTCAGGCCCTGGCGCCGGTTCTTGCTCCAGTCACAGGGGCTCTGAGCCCTGCTGTGACGCCGATTCTCGAGTCGCTCAGCCCGATCACCGGGCCGCTGCTCACCCCGATCCTGAACCCGCTCGCGCCCGTCCTGAGCCCGGTGCTCGGGCCTGTACTCAACCCAGTGCCCGGCCCGGTTGCGGGCGGCTCGAACCCCGGCTCGACCAGCGGCTCGACGGTCGGATCCAGCCCGTCGACGACGCCTGGGGCGATTGCCTCGGCCGGTTCCGGCAGCGGCCCCACCGCCGGTGCAACGGGCCTCGTGCTGGTCGCAATCGGACCGTCGCTTCGGCTTGCGACGGTCGCCCTGGCCGGTGCCGCTAGTGCTCTGGAGGGCGCGACTGGCGTCATCGCCGGCCTCGTCCCGGCCCTGCCGTCGCCGTCCCTCCCGGGCCCGCTGACCGGCCTGGTCGACTTCTTCGTTCCCTCAGGCGGGCTGTCCGGTTCGACCGGCTTCTCGCTCCTGCTGGTGGCTTTCCTGGCCGCCGGCCTTGTTCCGACGTTGCGCCGCATCGGCGCTCGGAACTCCGTCGATGACGCTGTGCCTGCTGGCATGGTCATCGACTTCCTGCGCTTCCCCGGTTAGGACCGCCCCCGCCGCCTCGCACCGCAGCGGCGCTCAGGCAGTCCTCTGGACGCGCGCATCCGCCCCTCATCCGGGGCTGGCCTCGCTGCCCCTGTGCAGCCCAGCGCGTCCTCTCACTCAACCGGAGAGGCATCAATGTCATGAACCGACTCGTCAAGCGCGGCATGTACGCCGCGCTCTTCACCGGAGGGATCTGGCTCGCCGGAACGCAGATCGCGTCCGCCTCGCCAGGCGACTCAGGGGGGCTGCTCAACGCCCCGATCTCCGTCCCGGTCAATGTCAGCGGCGTCGCTGTGTCTCTGCTCGGGGGGGAGTCCTCGGCCACCGCGGGCTCCGCGAGCGACACCACAGCACCCGCGTCGCCGACCCGCACCACCTCGGGCGACACGCTCATCACGGCCCCGATCAACGTCCCGAATAATGTCTGCGGCATCAGCCTCGGCGTGCTCGGCGACTCGTCGGCCAACTGCCCGGCCCCAGCCGCAACCACCCCGACGGGCACCACAACCGGCAGCGGCGACACCCTCGTCAACACCCCGGTGAACATCCCGATCAACGTCTGCGGCATCAGCCTCGGCCTCCTCGGCGACTCGAACGCCGCTTGCACCACCCCGGCCGCAACCACCCCGGGCACCACCCCCGGTGGCGGCGGTGACGTCAATGTCCCGATCACCATCCCGATCAACGTCTGCGGCGTCAGCCTCGGCCTCCTCGGGGACTCGTCGGCCAACTGCCCCGCCCCGGCCGCCACCACCCCTACCGGCACCACGCCGGGCACCACAACCGGCAGCGGCGACACCCTCGTCAACATCCCGGTGAACGTCCCGATCAACGTCTGCGGCATCAGCCTCGGCTTGCTCGGCGACTCCAGCGCCGCTTGCGTCATCCCGCCGACCACCACCACCCCCGGTGGCGGCGGAATCATCGACGTCCCGATCACCGTGCCGATCAACGTCTGCGGCATCAGCCTCGGCCTGCTCGGCGACTCGAGTGCGTCATGCGCAACTCCGACCACCCCGACGACGCCGGTCACCCCGGTTACGCCGGTCACCCCGGTCACCCCGGTCACCCCGGTGACCCCGGTTACGCCGGTCACCCCGGTTACGCCGGTCACCCCGGTTACGCCCGTGGTGCCGGTGACGCCGGCCAAGAACGGCCCGGCGACCATTGTCAGCGCTCCGATTACTGCGCCGCTGGCATACACCGGCGCCTCGGTGATCTACATCGGCATCGCTGCGCTCGGCCTGCTCCTCGTGGGCCTCGTGCTCATGGTCGGGGGACGCCGCGCGACCCAGTCGTGATGCGCCTCTAGCCCGGCTCTCATCGCCCGGCCCCCACCCGTTCGCCAGGGTGGGGCGCCGGGCGCGAGCGTGCCCGGACCTAGACGCGAGAGTTCACCTGATCGCTCCGCCGCGACGGAAGCAGCCCGTGATGAACGGAGAAGATCAGCGGGCGGTCAGGCTCGCGGCGAGGTCGGACAGCGCGGCATCGACCACTCGATAGAACGCCCACTTGCCACGCTGCTCGCGGAGGACGAGCCCAGCGTCCACCAACTGCTTCATGTGATGCGACACCGTCGGCTGCGATAGCCCGACTGGCTCAGTCAGGTCGCAGATGCAGGCCTCGCCGCCATCGTGCGCGGCGATCAGCGACAGCAGCCGAACCCGCGTCGGGTCGCCGAGAGCCTTGAATCGACGGGCCAGCTGCTCCGCGGCGGGCAGGTCGATAACCGTCCCCGTGATCGTCCCGCAGCACACGTTGGACGTGGACGAAGCGGAGCCGGGCGGGTTGCGGTTCAGCATCGGGAGCAGGGCGGTGGGCACGGGCCCAGTGTGCCAGTCCAATTGACAAACGTCGATGCATCGGCAACAGTCGATGCATCGATCAACGTCAATTGGAGACGCCATGAACGACATCACCGAAGCCGTGCGCGCCCGCTACGCCGAGGCCGCGCTCGCCGTATCCACTCGCGACGGGCGGGCCTCGCTCGGGATCGTCGACGCCGGATGCTGCTCCCCCGAGGCGGTATCCGTCGACTCGAGCTTCGGCGCCGGCCTCTACGGCGATGACGTCGACGGCCTGCCCGCCGACGCGATCGCCGCCAGCCTGGGCTGCGGCAACCCGCTCATGATCGCCGACCTGCAACCCGGCGAGCGCGTGCTCGATCTCGGATCCGGCGGCGGGATCGACGTCCTGCTGTCCGCCCGCCGGGTCGGCCCGACCGGGTTCGCGTTCGGCGTCGACATGACCACGGAGATGCTCGACCTCGCCCGGGCGAACGCGGCCAGGGCCGGCGCGACGAATGTCGAGTTCCTGCGCGGCGCGATCGAGGCCGTGCCGCTGCCCGACGCGTCCATCGACGTGGTCATCTCCAACTGCGTCGTCAACTTGTCGACCGACAAGCCCGCCGTCCTGGCCGAGATGTTCCGCGTGCTGGTGCCGGGCGGGCGGATCGGCATCTCCGATGTCGTCGCCGAGGACCATCTGAGCGAGGCCGACCGGGGTGAGCGAGGCTCGTACGTCGGCTGCATCGCGGGCGCGCTATCGCGAGCGGAGTACCTCGACGGCTTGACCGCCGCCGGCTTCTTCGGCGCGACGGTCGAGTTCGCCCACGAGGTCGCCCCGGGCATGCACAGCGCGATCGTGCGCGCCACCAAGCCCCTGTGACGGCACCCGCCACGGCCCTGACCCCGGGCCGTCTGTCGACGCTCGACCGGTTCCTGCCGGTCTGGATCGTCGCGGCGATGCTCGTGGGCCTGATGCTCGGCCGGGCGGTCGATGGGCTCGATGACGCCCTGGACTCGGTGCAGATCGGCGGAGTCAGCCTGCCCATCGCGATCGGCCTGCTGTTGATGATGTATCCGGTACTGGCCAAGGTCCGCTACACCGAGACCCGCCGCGTCACAGACGATCGCCCGCTCCTGGTGTCGTCGCTGGTGCTCAACTGGCTCGTCGGGCCGGCCCTGATGTTCGCCCTCGCCTGGCTGATGCTGCCGGATCTGCCGGAGTACCGGACCGGGCTGATCATCGTCGGGCTGGCTCGGTGCATCGCTATGGTGCTGATCTGGAACGACCTGTCCTGCGGCGATCGCGAGGCTGCGGCAGTGCTCGTGGCGATCAACTCTATGTTCCAGATCGTCGCCTTCGCCGGCCTCGGATGGTTCTACCTCCAGGTGCTGCCGGGCTGGCTCGGGCTCCCGACCACCAGCGCCGACTTCTCCTTCGTGGCCATCGCGGTGTCGGTCCTGGTGTTCCTCGGCATCCCGCTGCTGGCGGGCTACCTCACGCGAACGATCGGCGAGCGCACGCGCGGGCGGGACTGGTATGAGACGCGGTTCCTCCCGAGAATCGGGCCCGTCGCGCTCTACGGGCTGCTCTTCACCATCGTGGTGCTGTTCGCCCTGCAAGGCGATGCGATCACCGGCAATCCCTGGGACGTCGCCCGGATCGCGCTGCCGTTGCTGGCCTACTTCGCGGTGATGTTCGCCGGCGGATTCGCCCTGGGCTATCGACTGAAGCTGGGCTATGCGAAGACCGCCACGCTGGCCTTCACGGCGACCGGCAACAACTTCGAGCTCGCGATCGCCGTGGCCATCGGCACCTTCGGCGTCACCTCCGGGCAGGCGCTCGCCGGGGTCGTCGGCCCGCTGATCGAGGTGCCCGTGCTCGTCGGCTTCGTCTACGTCGCCCTCTGGCTAGGCCGCCGCTTCTTCGCCGGTGACCCGACCGCGCCGACCGCGCCCGCCCCGAGGGAGATCCCGTGACCACCCCGTCCGTGCGATTCGTCTGCATCCACAACGCCGGGCGGTCCCAGATGTCGGCCGGCTTCGCCCGCACGCTTGGCGGGGATGCGATCGTGGTGCGCTCGGCCGGCAGCGACCCGTCGACTGCGGTGAACCCCGTCGCCGTCGCCGCGATGGCCGAGGTGGGCATCGATATCTCCGCCGAGGTCCCCAAGCGGCTGACGTTCGAGGCCGTCGAGTCGAGCACCGTCGTCATCACTATGGGCTGCGGCGACGCCTGCCCGGTGCTGCCCGGCGCGGCGTACCGGGACTGGGATCTGCCCGACCCGGCCGGTCAGGGCCTCGAGGCCGTGCGCCCCATCCGGGACGAGATCCGACGACGGGTCGAGGCGCTGCTCGCCGGGCTGGGCGCCCGCGCTGATCTCGAGGTTGCGGCTGCCCCGGCGACGACAAGCCCGAGATCATTGCCGTCAGGAGGGGCCTGACAGCCAACCGCGGATGCCGGCGAACACATCCACGTCGTAGTCGTCGTTCACCTCGCCGGCCAGATCCGCCACCGACACCGCGCGCAGCGACGTCCGCCAGGCATCGTCGGCTGCGGTCATCGCCCGGTTGATCGCGCACGGGCGCACGCAGGCGGACGGCGGCGATGCCATCGGCCCGCGCTGGCGGATCTCGGTGCAGGCGAACGCCGGCGTGGCCCCGCCGACGGCCTCGACGATGTCGAGCACGGTGATCTCGGCCGGCGCGCGGGTCAGGGAGTAGCCGCCGGAGTGGCCCTGGGTCGAGGCGATGAGGCCCGCTCGGGCGAGCGCCTGCAGCTGCTTGGCCAGGTACGTCGGCGATACATCGTGCAGCTCGGCCAGCCGCCCGGCCGGCACGGGCGCGGTCGCGGCGGACAGCACGACGCAGCAGTGCAGCGCCCACTCGACGCCCCCGGACAGCTTCATGGCGACATCGTACTTGACTCGGACACCCGATATCCGAGTAAGTTATCTCGGACACGCGTTATCCGAGTAAAGGGAGCATCACATGAAGATCATCGTCATCGGCGGAACCGGCCTCATCGGGTCGGCGCTGGTCGCCAACCTGCGCGGGCAGGGCCACGATGTGAACGCCGCCTCGCCCAGCAGCGGCGTCAACACGCTGACCGGCGAGGGCCTGGCCGGTGCCGTCGCCGGCGCGCAGGTTGTGGTCGACGTCGCCAACTCACCGTCTTTTGCCGCCGAAGATGTGCTGGCCTTCTTCCAGACGGCGGGGGCCAACCTGCATCAGGCGGAGCTGGACGCGGGCGTCGGCCACCACATCGCGCTCTCGATCGTCGGCGCCGACCGGAACACCGACAGCGGCTACATGCGGGCGAAGGTCGCGCAGGAGCAGATCATCCAAGCCGGGGACATCCCGTACACGATCGTGCGCTGCACGCAGTTCCACGAGTTCCTGCGCGCGATCGCCGCCACCAGTGTCGTCGACGGCGCGATCCACCTGACGCAGGCGAGCATGCAGCCGATCGCGGCCAGCGAGGTATCCGCGATCCTGGCCGAAATCGCCGTCAGCCCCCCGAGGAACGCCACCATCGAGATCGGCGGACCGGAGCGGCGCGGCCTGGACGACCTCGTCCGCACGGTGCTCGCGGCCGACGGCGATACCCGCCGCGTCGTCACCGACCCGGCCGCCCGCTACTTCGGCGAACTTCTCAACGACGCCTCGCTGACGACGTCGGACGGGGCCCGCCTGGGCAGGCTCACCGTGGAGCAGTGGCTCGCCGCGAACTGAGGCGACAAGAAGCAGCGGCGCCGGACCGCCCTCGGGGGGATCGATCCGGCGCCGCCGCCGTGAAGCTAGTGCAACTCGGTGCTAACCGCTATGACATCCCGGCTAGCGCATGCCGTTGGCGCGGCGACGCGATCCGGCTGCCACCAGCAGCGAGCCGAGGGCCAGCAGGATCAGCACCAGCCGGAGCTGACCCTGCGTCTCGGCGCCGGTGTTGGCGAGCGGGCCCGGCGTCACGATCACCAGCGGAACGAGTGTTCCGAGGCTGCGCGCAACCGCCCGGTTGTTGCTCAGGTCCGGGTCGAACAGGTCCGACAGCGCGACTACCTGAGCCACGAGGATCGTCCCTGCCGGAGTACCGGCGGCGAGCGTGCCGGTCACAGTCGACACGACCGACGCTCCCGGAGCGAGCTCCGGGTAGGTGCACACGACGGTCAGCGGGTAGCCGGCCAGCGTGTACGGACCGCTGGCCGGATCCAGCAGCGCGAGGTCCGCGAGCGTGGTGGCCCGCGTCAGGCACGTGCCGCCGGCCGCCGGAGTGCCGACCGGGTTGAGCACCGGCGCGGGGACGGGCAGCGTGACCACGACGTTCGGCGCGGTGTCCGGCCCGGCGTTGCCGGTGGTCGTTGTGTACGTCACCGGCTGGCCTGCGGTCGGCGCAGTGGGCGAGACCGTCAGTGTCACCGCGATGCCGGCAACGCCGACGCCGGGGTTGACCGGTGTGGTCGGCCCGCCGCCGCAGGTAACGCCCGGGGTTGTGCAGTCCGGGCCGGTCGGGGTGACGATCGCGGTGTTGGCCAGCTGGCCGGTCACCGCAGTCACCGACACCGTGCCGGAGATCGTGATCGACACCGAGCCGCCCGCAGGCAGCGTGATCGGGGCCA
>JAOPVO010000058.1 GCA_025966155.1 Pseudonocardiales bacterium | reverse complement strand
GTGGGCGTGGATCGCCGCGCCGGGCGGCGCGGGCCGCTGAGGCGAAGCGCGGCGATCATCTGCGCGACGGCGGCCCGCTCGGCGTCGGTCAGGGAGGCCAGATCGCGGCGGCGCAGCACCTCGTCCTTGCTCGCCGAGCCGAGGGCGTCCGCGCCGCTGACGTCCTCGGTCTCCCCTGGCAGCGCGTCGGGCACCGCCATGAGCATCGGGCGCGCCGGGGGCGCGAGCAGCTCGGGCCCGCCCGGCGCCGGCATCGCGGCCGAGAAGTACACGGCGAAGGCGGCATCGAAGGCAGCCAGCTCCGACGGATCGGACACCAGTGCCGCCCGGAGCGCCGCCCGCGCGCGAGACCGGCTGGCCACACCGAGCGTCGCTGCGCCGATGCTGTGCAGCGCGGCGATCGCGGTCTGGGTGCGGATGGGATCGGCGCCCAGCCCGGCCGCGCGCAGCGTGCGGGCGAAGCCGATCACCACGCGGGCGATGTCCGGGGACTCGGCGTTTGGGCCTTCGGCAAGCACCTGCGGTCAGCCCCGCCGCATGCCGACGTCGATCAGGGACTCCATCAAGCCGAGCTCGTGCACGCGCTGGGTGTCCTCGCGGTACTTGACGGCGGCGCCGAGGGTCGCGGCCAGGGAGTCCTCGTCGACGGTGCGCACACCGAGGGCGTGCAGCGAGCGGGCCCAGTCGAGGGTCTCCGACACCCCGGGCGGCTTGACCAGGTCCATTCCGCGCAGCCGCCGGACGGCGGTGACGACATCCTGGGCGAGGGCGTCGGCGACCTCGGGCAGGCGGGATCGCACGATCGCCAGCTCCCGCACCGCGCTCGGGTGGTCGACCCACGCGTAGAGGCAGCGGCGCTTGAGGGCGTCGTGCACCTCGCGGGTGCGGTTGGAGGTCAGCACAACCACCGGCGGGCGGGCCGCGGTGATCGTGCCGAGCTCCGGGATCGTCACCGAGGAATCGGCAAGGACCTCCAGCAGCATCGCGTCGAACTCGTCGTCCGCGCGGTCGATCTCGTCGATCAGGAGCACCGAGCGGCACTCCGCCGTCGACTGCTCCAGCGCCTCGACGATCGGGCGGGCCAGCAGGAAGCGCCGGCTGTACAGCTCGCCCTCGACCTCCTCGGCGCGGCCGGTGGCCTCGGCGACCCGCAGGTGCAGCAGCTGGCGGGGGAAGTCCCAGTCGTAGAGCGCCTGCTCGACCCGGAGGCCCTCGTAGCACTGCAGCCGGATCAGCGGGGCGCCCAGGGACTCCGCGAGCGCCAGCGCCAGGGCCGTCTTGCCGGTGCCGGGATCGCCCTCGACGAACAGCGGGCGGCCGAGATCGAGCGCCAGATACGCGGTGGTAGCGAGCGCGTCATCGGCGAGGTAGCCGACCGAGGCGAGCGCCGTCGCGAGCTCGTCCGGGGATGCCGGCTGATGGGGGAACGCGGCGGGGGCGCCGAGGGACGCGGTCACGCGGCGGTCACGATGCGGTCGGGTAGGCCTGCAGCGACACCGCGGTCTGCAATGCCGCCGCAGTGGCCTCGTAGCCCTTGTCCTCGGCCGAGCCCTCGAGGCCGGCGCGGTCCAGCGCCTGCTGCTCGGTGTCGCAGGTCAGCACGCCGAAGCCGACGGGCACCCCCGTCGAGACGCTGACCTGGGTGAGCCCCGATGTCGCGGCGTCGCAGACGTACTCGAAGTGCGGGGTGCCGCCGCGGATGACGACCCCGAGGGTGACCAGCGCGTCGAAGCCGGCCCCGGCCAGCCGCGCGGCGGCCACAGGCAGCTCGAAGCAGCCGGGCACCCGCAGAATAAGGGCGTCCTCGATACCGGACTCCTTCAGGCAGCGCTGCGCGCCGTCGAGCAGGCCGTCCATGATCTGGGTGTGCCAGCTCGCGGCGATGACCGCGACCTTGAGCCCGCTTGCGCCCTCGACCGGCGCGTTCTCCGGTGCTCCGACCCCGCTCATGCAGTCTCCTCTTTCGGCTTTGCCGCCGCGGCGCGGTGCACCGGGCCCGTGATCTCGGTCTCCAGCACGACCTCGGCGGCGCCGACGACCTGCGTCGCGCCCAGCAGCACTGCGGCCTGCGCGTCCAGCTCGGTCAGCTCGCCGAGGTCCAGCTCGTGGTTCATCCGGTCGCGCTTGGTCAGCAGGTAGCGCAGGTTCTCCGGCGTGACGTGCGCCGGCAGCGCCTGGCGGCCGACGATGCGCAGGCCGTAGCCCTCGAGGCCGGCCCGCTTGGCCGGGTTGTTGGACAGCAGCCGCATCGTGCGGACCCCGAGGTCGACCAGGATCTGCGCCCCGGTGCCATAGTCGCGCGCATCGGCGGGCAGGCCCAGGTTGAGGTTGGCATCGACGGTGTCTGCGCCGTCGTCCTGGAGCTGGTACGCCTGGAGCTTGTGCAGCAGGCCGATGCCTCGCCCCTCGTGGCCGCGCACGTAGAGCACGATGCCGCGGCCCTCGTCGGCGACGGTCTGCAGCGCCGCCTGGAGCTGGGGGCCGCAGTCGCAGCGCAGCGAGCCGAACACATCGCCGGTCAGGCACTCGGAGTGGACGCGCACCAGCACATCGGTGCCGTCGCCGATCGTCTCCAGATCGCCGTAGACGAACGCGATGTGCTCGCGGGAGTCGTAGGAGGACCGGTAGCCGACGGCGGTGAAGCTGCCCGCCGGCAGGGGCACGCGCGCTGCGGCGATCCGCTCGACCAGCTTCTCGAACCGGCGGCGATACGCGATGAGGTCGGCGATGGAGATCATCGCGAGGTCGTGGGTGTCGGCGAAGTCGCGCAGCTCCTGCGACAGCGCCATCCCCGACGGGTCGACCTCGCTGACGATCTCGCACAGCGCGCCGGACGGGTGCAGGCCGGCCAGGCGGGCCAGGTCGGCGGCGGCCTCGGTGTGGCCGGGGCGGCGCAGGACGCCGCCGTCGCGGGCCCGCAGCGGCACGACGTGCCCGGGCCGGGACAGATCCGTCGAGGCGGTGCTCTCCATCGCCAGCAGGCGGATCGTGTGCGCGCGGTCGCGCGCGGAGATGCCGGTCGTGATGCCCTCGCGGGCGTCGACGGTGACGGTGTACGCCGTGCCGCGGCGGTCCTGGTTGGTATGGAACATCGGCGGCAGCTCGAGGCGGTCGGCGTCCTCCTCGGAGACCGACACGCAGATGTAGCCCGAGGTGTGCCGGACCATGAACGCGACCAGCTCGGGGGTGGCGAGCTCGGAGGCGAAGATCAGGTCGCCCTCGTTCTCCCGGTCGGCGTCGTCGACGACAACAACCGCCTTGCCCGCGGCGATGTCGGCGATCGCCCGCTCGACCGGATCGAGCTTGACCGGTGGCGCCGCCTGCTCGGTGCTTGCGGGCCCGGTGCTGATCTCGGTGCTGACAGTGGTCATCAGTTGGTCGCCGTCTCTCCTGCGCGTGCGGCCAGCAGCCGCTCTGTGTATTTAGCGAGCACATCGACCTCGAGGTTCACCCGTGATCCTGCCGCGAGCCGACCGAGGTTGGTCGCGCGGAGGGTCTCCGGGATCAGGCCTACCTCGAACCAGTCCCCGCCCTCGTCCATTCCCAGCTCCGCCACGGTGAGCGAGACGCCGTCCACCGCGACCGAGCCCTTCCGGGCGACGAACCGGGCGATATCGGCAGGAAGCGCGAAGCGCAGCGTGTCCCAGCCGGTGCCGGGGGTCCGGCTGATGACCGACCCGGTGCCGTCGACATGGCCCTGCACGATGTGCCCGTCCAGGCGCCCGTGCGCCGGCATGGCCCGCTCGAGGTTGACCACGGACCCCGCGACGAGGTCCCCGACGCTGCTGTATCGAAGCGTCACGCCCATGACGTCGAAGCGCAGCTCGCGGCCCGTGTGGGACGGATCGCCCGAGGGCTCGTCGGCGATGACGGTGAGGCAGACGCCATTGACGGCGATCGACGCCCCATGGCTGACATCCTCCGCCGCGACCGCGCATCGCACGGTGATCACCGCCGCGTCCGCTGATTGGGCGTCAGTCGCCCCCCCGGCGAAGTCCACCGCGACAACCTCGCCCAGCTCCTCGACAATTCCGGTGAACACGGCTCACTCCGCTCCTGTGTCGTGCGGCGCACCGACTGGTTCGTGCGTCCTGTGCGTCAACCCGACGATCCGCACATCCCGGCCGAAGACCTCGACCGAGACATCCTCCAGCTTCAGCGCATCGGCGATCGTGTCGATTCCCGATGGCCCCAATGCCGTCGGGCCCGCCCCGAGCAGCGTCGGCGCGAGATACGCGACCACCCGATCGACGCACCCGGCCTCGAGGAACGAGCCGGCCAGCGTCGCACCGCCTTCCAGCAGCACATGGCGCGCCCCATGATCGTAGAGCGCCTTGAGGGCGAACCTGGGCGCCGCCGCGGCCAGCGACAGCGTCGGCGCGCTGCCGTCGAAGATCCGCGCGGTATCCGGCACGCGCCCCCGGCGATCCATGACCACCCGCAGCGGCTGGCGGCCGGGGGCGAGCCCGCCGTCCGGGGTTCGGACCGTCAGCTGCGGGTCGTCGGCCAGCACCGTCGCGCTGCCGACCACCACCGCGTCGACGATGTCGCGCAGCCGGTGCACATCGGCCCGGGCCTCGGGCCCGGTGATCCACCGGGAGGTGCCGTCGGCGGCGGCGATGCGCCCGTCGAGGGTGGCGGCGAACTTCCAGGTGACGTAGGGCCGGCCCTGGGCCATGGCGAACAGCCACGGGCCCAAAGCTCCCGCGGCAGTGCGCGCGGCGTCGAGGCCGCCCTCGACGTCGATACCGGCCAGGGCCAGCACCTCCCCGCCGCCGGACGCGATCGGATCGGGGTCGGCGACGGAGTAGACAACCCGGGCGATGCCAGCGGCCAGCAGGGCGCCGGTGCAGGGCCCCGTGCGCCCGGTGTGCGCGCACGGCTCGAGGGTGACGATCGCTGTGCCGCCGCGGGCCCGGGCGCCGGCCTGGGCGAGCGCCATGACCTCGGCGTGGGCCAGCCCGGCGGGCTGGGTGGCGCCGGAGCCGACGACCTCGCCGTGGGCGTCGAGGATGATCGCCCCGACCGGCGGGTTGGGGCTGGTCCGCCCGCGCACCGAGTCGCCCAGGGCCCGGGCCAGCTCCAGGGCCGCCAGCTCCTGCTCCCGGGACGCGGTCACAGCGCCGTGCCCGGCGGGGTCTCGCGGGCCGATTGGGCCATTCCGGGGCGCGCCAGCGCGCGCAGCGCCTCGACGGCCTTCGCCGGATCGTCGGCGCCGTAGACCGCGGAGCCGGCGACGAACACATCGGCCCCGGCGCGCGCCGCGATCTCGATGGTGTCGGCATTGATCCCGCCGTCGACCTCCAGGAACAACCGGAGGTGGCCCGCGGCGATGTGCCGGCGGGCCAGGGCGACCTTGCTCATCGTGTGCTCCAGGAACGACTGACCCCCGAAGCCAGGCTCGACGCTCATGATCAGCAGGGTGTCGAATTCCCGGAGGATGTCCAGGTAGGGCTCCAGGGGGGTGCCGGGCTTGACCGAGAGACCGGCGAAAGCGCCCGCGGCCCGGATCGCGCGGGCGGTCCGCACCGCGTCGGCGGCGGCCTCGACGTGGAACGTGACATTGGCGACGCCGGCCTCGGCGTAGAGCGGCGCCCAGTGATCGGGGTCATCGATCATCAGGTGGCAGTCCAGCGGGATGTCCGTCGACCGGCGCAGGCTCTGCACGACCGGCAGCCCCAGGGTGAGGTTCGGGACGAAGTGCGCGTCCATCACGTCCACATGCAGCCAATCGGCATTGGACACCGCATCGGCCTCATCGCCCAGGCGAGCGAAGTCGGCCGACAGGATGCTCGGCGCGATCATCGGTTCGGGATTCGAGGCCACGCCACGGAGTCTATTGACGGCGCACGAGGGCGAAGAACATCGCATCGGTGCCATGCCGGTGCGGCCACAGCTGCACCGCCGGCCCGGAGCCGAGCCCCTCGATGTCCCCATCGACGGCGAAGAGCCCGCGGGCATCGACAAGCGCATCGGCGTAGCCCTCGCCGAGCACCGCGCGCAGCACGCCGGTCGTCTCGGCCGGGTGCGGCGAGCACGTCACATACGCGACCAGCCCGCCTGGTCGGGTCAGCTCCAGCGCCTTGGCCAGCAGCGCCGTCTGCAGTGCCACGAGCTCGGCGAGATCCTCGGCCGTCCGGCGCCAGCGGGCCTCGGGCCGGCGGCGCAGCGCGCCCAGCCCGGTGCAGGGGGCGTCGAGCAGGATGCGGTCGAACCGCCCGGTCAGGGCGAGGGCGTCGCCGACCTCGACGTGCACGGGCCAGCCGCCGCCGGCCCGCTCGAGGGTGTCCCGGACCAGCTGGGCCCGGTGCGGGTGCAGCTCGTTGGCCAGCACCGATGCGCCCCGCGGGCCGGCCAGCGCGCCGAGCAGGGCCGCCTTGCCGCC
>JAOPVO010000055.1 GCA_025966155.1 Pseudonocardiales bacterium | reverse complement strand
ACCAGGCCGGCCTGCTCGAGGGCCTCGCGGTAGGCGTTGTTGACCTCGTACCGATGGCGGTGCCGCTCGGAGATGCTGGTCGAGCCGTACGCATCGGCGACGATCGACCCGGCAACCAGCGACGCCGGATAGGCGCCGAGGCGCATCGTGCCACCCAGATCGGCCTCCCCCGCGACGATCTTGACCTGGTTGGCCATCGTCGCGATGACCGGGTCCGGGGTCTCGGGCTCGAACTCGGCGGAGTTCGCCTGCTCGATGCCCGCGAGGTCGCGGGCCACCTCGATCACCATGCACTGCAGGCCGAGGCAGAGCCCGAGGGTCGGGATCCCCCGCTCGCGCGCATACCGGATCGCGCCGATCTTGCCCTCGATGCCGCGGATACCGAATCCGCCCGGGATGAGGACGCCATCGGCCTGGCCCAGAGCGGCCAGCGATCCGGCCGGCGTCTCGCAGAGGTCCGACGCCACCCATTGCAGCTTCACGCGGGCCCGGTGGGCGAACCCGCCGGCCCGCAGCGCCTCGGTGACCGAGAGGTACGCGTCCGGGAGGTCAACGTACTTCCCGACGACGGCGATCGTGATCTCCCGCGTCGGGTTGTGGACGCGATCGAGCAGGTCCCCCCACACCGTCCAGTCGACGTCCTTGAACGACAGGCCCAGGCGCCGCACCACATAGGCATCGAGGCCCTCGGCGTGCAGCACCTTGGGGATGTCGTAGATGCTGGGGGCGTCGATGGCCGACACGACGCCCTCGAGGTCGACGTCGCACGATGCGGAGATCTTGCGCTTCATCGAATCCGGGATGGGCCGGTCGCTTCGGCACACGATCGCATCGGGGCTGATGCCGATGCTGCGCAGCGCCGCCACGGAGTGCTGCGTGGGCTTGGTCTTGAGCTCTCCCGACGGAGCCAGGTACGGCACCAGGGACACGTGGAGGAAGAAGCAGTTGTCGCGCCCGACATCGTGGCGGACCTGGCGGGCTGCCTCGAGGAACGGCAGCGACTCGATATCCCCGACCGTCCCGCCGATCTCGGTGATCACCACGTCGGGCGCGAGCCCATCGGGGCCCGGCAAGGCCATGGCCCGGATCCGCGCCTTGATCTCGTCGGTGATGTGCGGGATGACCTGCACTGTGTCGCCGAGATACTCCCCGCGGCGCTCCTTGGCGATGACCGTCGAGTACACCTGGCCGGTCGTCACATTCGCCGAACCGATCAGATCGGTATCGAGGAACCGCTCGTAGTGGCCGACATCGAGGTCGGTCTCAGCACCGTCCTCGGTGACGAAGACCTCGCCATGCTGGAACGGGTTCATCGTCCCGGGATCGACGTTGAGGTAGGGATCCAGCTTCTGCATCGTGACGCGCAGGCCCCTGGCCTTGAGCAAGCTGCCGAGGCTGCTCGCGGTCAGTCCCTTGCCCAGCGACGACGCAACGCCGCCTGTGACGAAGAGATGCTTGGTGGTTCGACTCGACAGCACCAACGAGACTCCCGTGGTCGCATCCTGTGCGGACCGGTCGGCGGCCAAATGACCGCTGATCCACGGAAGTTCACGCTAACACGCCCACGCTCACTTGCCGCCGGACGCACCGACCCGCGCCAGCAACTCGCGGTAGACGCCGTCCAGCTGGTTGACGGTGTCGGCCTCTGTCGGCCACCCCGCGGCGCGCTGCGCCCCGCGGCGGGCCAGAGCCGCGCGCTCCTGCGGATCCGACGCGAGTTGATCGATCGCCTCCCGCAGCGCCCGCGGATCGCCCGGGGGCACCAGCAGTGCGCCGTCGCCGAGCAGCTCGGGCAGGCCGCCGACATCGGTGGCGATCAGCGGGCGGCCGGCCAGCAGCGCCTCCTGCGCCACCAGCGAGCGGGCCTCCCAGCGGGACGGGAGCACCACCACATCGGCGGCGGACAGCAGATCGGCGACGTCGTCGCGGCGACCGAGCAGCCGGACCGGGGCGCCGGTGTCGCTGATCCGCCCGGCCAGCTCATGCTCGAGCGGGCCGCTGCCGGCGATCACTGCCTGCACCGCCGGGCCGCCGGCATGGGGGTCGCGCGCACGGGCGTCGAGCGCGGCGATCAGCACCTCCAGTCCCTTCTGCGGATGGAGGCGAGCGACGGTGACCAGAAGCAGCGCGCCGTCGTCGATGCCGAGCTCGCGGCGCACCGCCGCGGGATCGCGGGCCGCCGCCGTGAGCGTCGCGGCCACCGGCGCAAGGCGGACATCCCGCCCGCCCAGCGCGGCGATCCGCTCGACGAGGTCCTGCGAGGCGCCCAGCGATACGGTCGCCCCGCGGGCGGCCGCCCGCTCGCCGACCACGGCAACCGCGCCGCGGGCCACCGCTGCGATCCGACGGCGCAGGGTCATCCGGAGCGAGCCGGGCTGCTCGTCCAGCACGAGGTTGTGCCAGGTAGCCAGCAGCGGGCGTCGCCGGGCCAGGACGCAGACCACGGTCGCGCGCAGGCCGTGCGCATGGACGACCCCCGCCCGTGGCGCGGCGGCTCGCACCGCCCGCACGGAGCGCAGCAGCCCCGGCCCGGGCACCGGGGCGCCGATCTCCACGGGGACGAACGTCGCCCCCGCTGCGGTGAACCCGAACAGCTCGTCGGTGGCCTGCGGGCCGAGCACCTGCACGCTCCAGCCGCGATCGACCAGCCCGGCCGTGACCGATCGCACGTGGACCCCCACGCCGCCGGTGCTGGTGCCCAGGACCTGCGTGACCGAGCGCTGCGGCCCGAGGGACCGGCGCGCGCTCATCGGACGGGTCTATCGACGGCTGCGGACGGCTGGGCTCGGACGCGGAGGGCGGCGACGCCCAGGGTGCGATCCCGTCCGACGCTGGAGACGCCCAAGGCAACTGCCGCCGCCACAGCGGCCGCCCCAACCCCGAGCATCACGGTGAGGAGTATCCCGGTGTCGTTGGCCAACCGGCCGACGATTGCGCCGCTCCCCGCCCCGGCGATCGCCGCCGCCGCGCAGCGCCCGGCGCGCGCCATCAGCGGCGAGCCGCCGGTCAGCAGGCCCAGGCGCACGCACGAGCGCAGCAGCAGCGCCGCCGACACCGTGACGCCGATGGCGTAGCCGGCGGCCAGCGCGGCGGCTCGATGCGCATCGGGCAGTGCGGCGGACAGCACGATCTGCGCCGCGATCGCCACGATCCACCCCGCCACCTGGCCCACTGCGGCGGACCGGAATTGCCGCGCCGCGTACAGCGCGCGCCCGAGCAGCGCGACCAGGGACCAGCCCAGCAGCCCGGCGGCGAAGATCGCGATGGCCGGCGCCAGCGCCGCGTGCCCGGGGGCGGACCGGTCCAGCAGGACGCCGGCGATGGGCTCGGCCGCGGCGAACAGGGCGGCCGCGCCCAGCGCGCACAGCGTCGCGAGCACCCCGAGGACGCGGTCCAGGGTGACCCGCAATGCCACGGAGTCCCCGCTCTCGGCCAGCGCGCTCAGCCGCGGGAAGGCCGACGTCGCGACCGGGACGGCGAGGATCGCCCACGGCAGGAGGAAGACCGTCTGCGCCAGCGTGATGATCACCGCCAGGCCGCGGGCCTCGGAGTCGTTGGCCAGGCGCAGCATGACCCCGGTGCACACCTGCTGGCCGGCCAGCGCCGCCGCCCCGGCCAGCACAGCCGCCCGGGCGACCCCGCCGGCACCGGCCGGGAAACGCAGGGTCGGGCGCAATCCGAGGCGCAGGCGGAGCACCGATGGCACCAGCGCCAGAGCCAGCGCCGCAACGCCCGCCGTGGTCCCGAGCGTCAGGGTCAGCTCCGCCGACTTCGACAGGGCGCCAAGCGGCTCGCCGGCGCCGGCGAGGGATCCATAGGTCAGATAGGCCGCTATGACCACGACGCTGGACACCAGCGGCGCGAGCGCGGGCCAGGCGAACCGGTGGCCGGCCTGCAGGAGGCCGCCCAGGATGATCGCCACGCCGTACAGCAGGATCTGCGGACCGAAGGCCACCAGCATCCGCCGCCCGAGATCCTGCGCCCCGGGGCAGCTCCCGCCTCCGGCATCGCCCAGCAGCAGGCCGCTGAGCGGGCCCGCCGCGGCCATGACCATGAGGCTGACCGCGCCGAGCGCGACCAGCGCCCAGGTCAGCAGCGCCGAGGCGATTCGCGCCGCGCGGTCCCGGTCGCCCGCGGCCAGCGGACCGGCCAGCAACGGCACGACCGCGGCGGCCAGCATGCCGCCGGCCACGACGTCGAAGACGATATTCGGGATGGCGTTGACCGTCTGATAGACGGTGCCCACGCAGTCGCTTCCGACGGCGCGGGCGAAGACCGCCGTGCGTACCAAGCCGATGAGCCGGGCGACGACGGTGATGACCGCGATCAGCGCCGCAGCCCGCCCCAGCGACGCAACTGGAGGCCCCGAGGTCACTGGGGCGCCCGGCCGAGCCGATCCAGCGCCGCGAGCCATGGGGTGTCGGCAATCACCGCGCTGAAGCTCACCCGCTCGCTCAGCACGCTCAGGCCCGCCACCGCCAGGGCGGCGATCGGCTGGACCCGTGCGGGCAGCAGGGACAACCGGAGCCCGAGGAGGGCGCCGAGGGCGTTCGCGCCGGTATCCCCGAGCATCCGCGTCTCCCCGAGGTCGGCCGGCAGCGCAGCGATCGCCGAACCCGCCGCAACTGCGGCAACCGGGCCGTAGGCGCCGAGCAGCAGCGGAGCCGAGACCGCGACCACGGCCTTCGCGGCCCGGCCCGGTCGCAGATCCAGGAGATTGATCGCATTGGCGCTGCCGGCGATCGTCACCGCCCGCGTCACCGTGCCCAGGCCCCGGGCGCCGCTGAGGCGGGCCGCGCCGAGCGCCGCCGCGCCGATGATCGCCACCTTCACGACACCGCCGCTCGGACGACCGGCCCGCAACGCCTGGAGGTGGCCCCGCAGGCCCTTGTCGGACCGCTGCTCCAACCGTGGAGCGGCCAGATCGTCGTAGACGCCGGCGGCCGCGCCTGCGCTGACCACCAGCACGCCGGCCACCCGGCATCCACGCGGCAGCAGCAGCGCGCCCGCCGCTGCGCCCAGCGCGGCGCCGGCCCCGCCCCCGAGGCTGACCGGGCGACCGCGATAGTTCGAGCGGGTCCAGCCTTCAGGCAGCGCGTCCGAAGCGCCCCGGCCCGAGAGAACCGCGCCTAAGCCCGCAGAGATGCCGGCCGCCAACCCCGCTGCGGCCCCGGACCGGATCGCCGCGCCTACGCGCATCGCGGGACCTTGGCCCGGTGCTACTTGGGCTCAGGCGCGATGGCGTCGGCCCCGGCGGCCGTGCCGTACTGGCCCGCGCCGTCGGAATCCTGCTCGGCCAGCGCGAGGATGACGGTGAGCCGCCCGATGGCCGTGTCGGCGTCATCGACCGTCGACACGCTGCGACTGGCCGACGCGTCATTGCGGACCGCGGCGATAACCCCGCCCTCGCCGGCCGATGCGGTGTCGCCGGCAATGACCACGCCGTCGCCCTGGTTGTCCAGCGCGCTGGCCAGCGCGACGAGCATCGCCGGGGCGGACTTGCTGTCCGACGTCCCGCCCGTGACGATGATCGCGAGATCGGCCGGGGTGACGGTGTCGCCCTTGACCTTGACCATCTGCAGCGTGGCGAAGCCGGCGAGCACCTGGTTCACATCGCCGGTGGTCGGGGTGCTGACCAGCACGTACGCCAGCAGGGAGCCGCCGAGGGCGCCGGCGTCATCGGTCGGGGGCAGTTGCAGCCCGACCGGGTGCGCCGGGCCGGTGGCCAGCGCCCTGATATCGACGGCGCGAGCCGGGTCCAGGTAGTCCGAGGTGAGCTCGATCTGCCCCGTCACGCGGCCGCCCGCCGCGGCGACCCGCGCGACGACGCCATCGACGGCATCGCGGCTGGCGCCCGGGGCCTGAATGACCGCAACGGTCTTGCCGCTCAGCGACCCGGAGATGACCTGGTCGCCGTAGAGCGTCGCGAAGCCGTCTTGATCGGCGACCTTCTTGTTCAGGGTCGAGGCGTCGGTGCGCAGGCTGTCGCGCTGGTCCCCGAGGCGGTTGACCTGATCGCGCAGGTTGTCGGTGACCGCGCCGTTCAGGGCGGCCGTGCCCACGGCGATACCCAGCGCGAACGCCAGGAAGATCGCCACGATCGACACGATGTGGTAGCGGAACGAGATCACGGTGTGGGAGTCCTCAGGGGTGAATCGGGCAACAGCGGCACAGTCCGAGCGGGTATCGAGGCGGCGCGACCCTGAATCAGAACAGGTCCCGGAACCAGTTGACGAGGCTCTGCCATTCGTCGACGAACAGGTCCATATACGTCCGGCCCACCGTCGACACCGCCAGTGCGGCGCCGATCGCGATGAATGCGGCCACAACGAGCAGCAACAGGGAGCCGCCGGAGATCCGGCTTCGGTAGAGCCGGCTGACCCCCTTGGCGTCGACCAGCTTGCCGCCCAGCCGCAGCCGGGTCAGGAAGGTCGACGCCATGCCCGCGCGGCCCTTGTCCAGGAACTCGATCAGGGTGGCGTGGGTGCCGACCGCGACGATCAGGCTCGCGCCCTTCTCGTCGGCCAGCAGCATCGCGATGTCCTCGCTGGTGCCGGCTGCCGGGAAGAGCACGGGGGCGATGCCGAGGTCCTGGACCCGCGGCAGGCCCGGGGCCCGGCCATCGGGATACGCGTGGACGATGATCTCGGCGCCGCAGCGAAGCGTCGCGTCGGAGATCGAGTCCATATCGCCGATGATCACGTGCGGGGTCAACCCCACCTCGCGCAGCGCGTCGGCCCCGCCGTCGACTCCGACGAGAACCGGCTTGAACTCCCGGATGTAGGCGCGCAGCGCCCGGAGGTCCTCTTTGTAGTCGTAGCCGCGCACCACGATGAGCGCATGGCGGCCCTCGAAGGAGGTCGTCACATCGGGGACCCCGACGCCGTCGAGCAGCAGCCCGCGCTCGCGGCGCATGTACTCCATCGTGTTGGCGGCGAATGCCTCGAGCTGGGCCGACAGCCCCGTCTTGGCCTCGGCCATCAGCTCGGCGATCGATTCCGCGGTCTGCAGCATGCCCTTGGCGACCGGCTCGTCCTGGACGAAGACAGTGTCGCCGTCGACCCGGATCCGGGTGCCCTCCTTGAGGACGCCGAAGACCCCGCTGCCCACATTGTCGATCAGCGGGATGCCGGCCGCGATCAGGACGTCCGGGCCGAGGTTCGGGTACCGGCCGGAGATGCTGGGCTGGGCGTTGATGACGGCGGCGACCTTGGCGGCGACGAGGGAATCGGCGCTGACGCGATCCAGATCGGCGTGGTCGATGACGGCGATGTCGCCGGCGTTCAGGCGGCCGGTCAGGCGCTTGGTTCGTCGATCGAGGCGCACGACCCCGGCGACTCCATCACCGATGTCGCCGCGGCGGCGCAAGGCGAGCTTCATGGCTTCCGATAGTGCCATCGCCCTCACCGATAGGGGTCCCGACGCGCCACGGGACGGAACCCATGTTTCAGATGTGACTGGGCTGACGGATGAGGTCGTCCCGGTCGGCCTGAGCCGCCGCGAGCAGCTCACCGGCGTGGCGACGGGCGGTGGCGGTGTCCTGCCCCGACAGCATCCGGGCCAGCTCCGCCCGCCGGGCCGGGCCGGCCACGAACCGCACATCGCTGCGCGTGACGCCAGTCCGATCCGCGCTGCCCTTGCCGCCGGCCCCGTCCTTGCCGCCGGCACCGTCCGTGTCCTCGGCACCGTCCGTGTCCTCGGCACCGCCGGTCTGCTTGTCGATCACCAGATGCGCGTCGGCGAATGCGGCCACCTGGGCCAGGTGGGTGACCACGATGACCTGCCGGTCCCGGGCCAGTCGAGCCAGGCGGCGCCCGATCTCGGTCGCGGCCCGGCCGCCCACCCCGGCGTCGACCTCGTCGAAGACCATCGTCGGCACCGGATCGCTCGAGGCGAGCACCACCTCTACTGCCAGCATGACCCGCGACAGCTCCCCGCCCGATGCGCCCCGCTGCAGCGATACCGCCGGGCTCCCGTCGTGCGCGCGCAGCAGGAGCTCGACCGAGTCGACGCCGTCGGCAGTGATCGGCACCGGCACGCCGTCGATCTCCAGGGACGCCCCGGCCGACGACCGTCTCGACACGGGGACCTCGATCGCGGCCGTAGGCATCGCGAGCTCGCGGATCTCCGCCGTGATCGCCGCGGCCAAGGCGGCCGCGGCCGTGTGCCTGCGGGCCGACACCGCCAATGCCAGCGCTGCGAGCTCTGCCCCGGCCTCATCGCGCGCAGCCTGCAGCGCCTGAATCGCGGCCTCGGATGTGTCGACGCTCTCCAAGCGGGCCTGCGCGTCCTTGGCCCAGTCGAGCACCGCGGCGAGGTCGTCGCCGTAGCGGCGCGTCAGGGTCCTCAACTGCGCCTGCCGCTCCAGCGCCATCGACAGCGCCTCCGGATCGGCGGCCAGCTCCTCGCCGTAGGCGCGAAGGTCCGCGGCGACGTCATCGGCGCCGGCGACCAGATCGACGACCCGGGCGCCCAGCACCGCCAGCTGCTCATCGTCCGGCGCCACGCCCGCGAGCAGCTGCGCCGCACGGGCCAGCAGCGTGCGGGCATCGGCAGCGTCGGGCTGGGGGTCGTCGGCGTCGCCGACCAGTGCGTCGCGGGCCTCGCGCGCCGCGATCCTCAGCTCATCGGCGGCCGATAGGCGACGCACGCGGGCGGTCAGGTCGCCATCCTCGCCCGGCTGCGGTGCGACCGCCTCGATCTCGCCCAGGCCGTGGCGCAGCAGGTCGGCCTCCCGCTCCAGCTCGCGCGAGCGCGACACCCGCTCGTCGTAGGCGTCGGCGGCCACCCGCCAGGCCGCATAGGCCGCCTGCAGCGGGGCCCGGTCGATGCCGGCGTACCGATCGAGGGCGCCCAGCTGCTCGCCCGGGCGGGTCAGACGCAGCTGATCGGATTGGCCGTGCAGCGCGAAGACATGGTCGGCGATCTCGCCCAGCACCCCGGCCGGCGCGGCGACGCCCCCGACGAAGGCGCGGGACCGGCCGCCGGCGGCAATAACCCGTCGCAGCGTCAGCGCGGCCTGCGCGGAGCCGGGAACGTCCTCGACCTCGGCCCCTGCTGCCTCGGCGCGGCCGGCCGCGGCGCCGTGGCGCTCCACCAGCAGCGTCGCCTCGACGGACGCCTGGGTAGCGCCGGAGCGCACCCGCTCGGCGTCTGCGCGGGCGCCGAACAGCAGCGTCAGCGCGGTAACCACCATCGTCTTGCCGGCGCCAGTCTCCCCCGTCACGACGGTGAGACCGGGCCCGAGGGTGAGCGAGACGTCATCGATCACCCCGAGGCCGCGGATGCGGACGTCCTCCAACACGTGAGGAAGGCTAGCGGCGCCTGCCGAACAGCGGCGGCCGGTTGGGGACAAGGCGCCCAGCCTGCCCGAATCAGCTGTCGGGGCCGTCCCCCGCGCCGTCGCTGAACTCCTGCCCGGCGATGTCATCCGGGCTGCAGTCGTCGCTGGATTCGTCGCTGGACTCGTCGGCGGCCATCGCATCGCCGCCAACGACCGCCGCGTCCCGGAACCCACGCGCCGGCAGCTGGAACTTGGCGACCAGCCGAGCTGCGAACGGCTGATCGTGGAGACGGGCGATGCGCAGCGGAGGATCGCCTCGGCGGACGGTGACGACGCCGCCGGGCGGCACCGGGGCGCTGCGCCGGCCATCGCAGCTGAGCACGCCCGGGTGGTCATCGCGCAGCAGCTCCATGCTCACCACCGAGCCGGGCCCGACCACGAGGGGCCGGGAGAACAGGGCATGGGCGGCATTCGGCACGACGAGCAGGGCATCGACATTGGGCCAGACAATCGGCCCGCCGACGGAGAAGGCATACGCGGTCGAGCCGGTCGGCGAGGCGACGAGGACGCCGTCGCAGCCGAACCGGGTCAGCGGGAGATGGTCGACCGAGAGCGCGACCTCGAGCATGCGCTGGCGCGCGCTCTTCTCGATCGAGATCTCGTTGAGGGCCCAATCCTGGTGGGTGAGTGCACCCTCGACGTGCACATCGACGGCCAGGGTCAGCCGCTCCTCGACGGTGTACGCCCGGCGCACCACGGCGTCCACGGCCTCGCCCAGGCCCTCGGGCTCGGTCTCGGCCAGGAAGCCGACGTGGCCCAGATTGACGCCGATCAGGGGCACCCCGGCCGGGCGCGCCGCCTCGGCGGCGCGCAGGAATGTCCCGTCCCCGCCGAGCACGAAGACGATCTCCGCGCCCTCGGCCGGGTCATCGCGCACCACCCGGACGCGGTGGAGGGCGTCGAGGTCGGCGGCTTCCTCGACCAGCATCCGGACCTCGAAGCCCGCGGCAATGAGCCGATCGACCAGGTCGCGCGCCATCTCCACGATGCGCGCGCGCCCTGTGTGGGCCAGCACCAGTGCGGATCTCATTGCGTGCTGCACCTTCTCGCTTGGGCCGATCCCGAGGTCATCACCGATGCCGAGCCCGATCGACCAGCCCTTGGCGCTATTGCCGCGGGCCGAGATCGAGCGGCGCCCCGCCGGGAGGCGTGCTGTCCGGCGCAGCGTCATCCTGTCCCAGAACGCACGCGGCGATGCGCGCAGGGCTCGCCGGCGGTGCATCGCGGCGCAGCCAGAGGAAGAACTCGACATTCCCCGCCGGCCCGGGCAGGGGGCTCCGGGCGATACCGGCGACGCCCCAACCCAGCGCGGCGGCGCTGGCCGCGACGCCGAGCACGGCATCGAGGCGGACGTGGGGGTCGCGCACCACGCCGCCGGAGCCGAGCCGCTCGCGCCCGACCTCGAACTGCGGCTTGACCATCGGCACGAGGTCCTGCGCGGTGCAGGCGGTCAGCGCGGGCAGCACGACGGGCAGCGAGATGAAGGACAAGTCCGCCACGGTGAGCTCGGCCGGGCCGCCGATGGCCTCGGGCTCCAGCGACCGGACATTCGTGCGATCGATGATGGTGACCCGCGCGTCGGTGCGCAGCGACCACGCCAGCTGGCCGTAGCCAACATCGACGCAGACCACTGCCTTCGCCCCCCGGCGCAGCAGCACATCGGTGAACCCGCCGGTGGAGGCGCCTGCGTCAAGGCAGCGACGGCCGGCGACGGTCAGCCCGTCGGCGGCGAAGACGTCGAGCGCCCCGACCAGCTTGTGCGCGCCGCGGGACACATAGTCCGGGGCGCCGCTGGGGTCTGGTCGCACGATGACCGGCGTGTCGGCGTCGATGGCGGTGGCGGTCTTAGTCGCGACCGTGCCGCGCACGGCTACGCGCCCGGCGGCAACCAGCTCGGCGGCATGCTCGCGGGACCGGGCGAGGCCGCGGCGGACCAGCTCGGCGTCCAGACGGGCGCGTCGGGCCACTCGCGTCAGCGCGGCGCCGGGTCGCGGCCGGCGTCGCTCAGTGCGTTCTGCAGGACGCCGTGGATGTCGGCGAAGACCTCGGCGTGCTCGGCGACCGGGCGATCGGCGAGGTGGGCCAGCAGCGCGCGGACCTCATCGGTGACGGGCCCGGCGGACGCTGCACCAGGTGCGGGCGCGACAGCCCGAGGGACCGCAGAACCCTCGGGGGCCACGGGCGCCCCTGAGGTCAGAGGCGTCCCTGGGGCTGCGATCGGCTCGACGGACATGCCACGACGGTATCAACGGCGGCCGGTATGGACGCCGGCCGGTACCGTCGCGTGCGTGGCGACTCAGGAGCAGTGCGAGGCGGCGTTGACGGCTGTGGCGAAGCGGCTGGGCGGCGAGGAGAACGCGTCGAAGCCCAAGCTCGACGAGCGGTCGCTGTCCTGCACGGTCACCGATCTGGGTCTGGTCTATCGCGGCCGCCTGCACGCCGGACAGCTTGATGACGTGCGCCTGGCCAATGCCGCAGGGCTCCCGACTGCAGCCGCCCGCGCGGAGGATGCCGCCCCGGCCCAGCTGCGGCTGTCCCTCGCCAGTGACGACCTGGTTGCGCTGTCCGTCGGCGAGCTGGATTTCGCCAAGGCCTGGATGAAGGGCCGGGTCAAGCTGGAGGCGAGCTTCGCCGACCTGCTTCGACTCCGGTCCCTGCTCTAGCCGGCCGTTTCAGGCAGCGCACCTAAGCACGTCACGTGCGCTTCAGGGTTGGTTGGTGATCCAGCCGAGCACGTCGTGTGCGCAGGCGAGCGCGTTACGTGCGTTCGTGGAGCGCCAGCCGCTCAGCCCAGGTCCAGATCCTTCAGCGCCTGGGAGCTCGCGGAGTCCGATGCCACGCAGGCCCACGGGCTCGAGTCCGTCCCGCCTGGGTCGGCAGCCCACGCGGCCCCGCACAGAGCGCGCAGCGGATCGAGCCCGTCCTCGGTCGGAGATTCGCCATCGGGACTGGCCCTCGACCTCAAGGTGAGAGTTCTGTCGTGCACTTCGACTGCCCACTGGGCGCATTCGGTCGTGTCGCCCACCGTGACGACGTCGGGATGCGCGAACAGCAGGGCGCTTACATCGCGCCCGAGGTAGGTCGCGCGATGATGCGGCGGCGCAGTCAGCAAGTCGATCGGGTTGGTGACGCCGGACAGCACCAGGATGCTGTCGCACCCGACAGCGGACGCGCCCTCGATATCGGTGTCCAGCCGATCCCCCACAACCAGCGGAGCGCGGGCGCCGGACCGCTCGACGGTCTCGCGGTGCATCGTCGGATCTGGCTTGCCCGTGGCGATGGGCACAACGCCGGTGGCGTGGCGCAGAGCCGCCACCATCGAGCCATTGCCCGGCAGCGGGCCGCGCGGCGATGGGACGGTGGAATCCAGATTGGTCGCCACCCACAGCGCGCCGGCGCGGATCGCGACCGAGCCCTCGGCGAGCATCGCCCAGCCCACGTCCGGGGAATAGCCCTGAACGACGGCCACGGGACTCTCCGTCGCCGATGAGACACCCCGCAGGCCCCGGTCGCCCAGGGCGACGAACAGCCCCTCGCCGCCGATCACCAGTACCGGCGACCCGGCGGGGAATCGATCCGAGAGGTAGTGCGCTGCGACCTGCGCCGAGTTCACGACCTCGTCGGCGTCGGCCTCGATGCCCAGCTCGGTGAGGTGGTGAGCGACCGCATCGGTCGTGCGGGCCGCGTTATTCGTGACGAAGGTCAGGCGCATGCCCTCCCGGCGGGCCTCGGCCAGCGCCTCGGGAACCCCGGGCACGGCGTCGGCTCCGACGTAGACCACGCCGTCGAGGTCCAGCATCGCCACGTCATAGCCGGTGGTGAGCGGCCCGAGGTGGCCGCGCAGGCCGGTCGCGACGGTTACGGCGGTTGCGGCGGACCCGGCGGTGCCTGCTGCCGATCCCCTAGGGGCAAAGCCCTCATGCACAGACTCGTCGGTCACGACTCGGCGCCTGCGCGGCGGGCGCTGCGAAGCGCCGCGGCGTACGTCGGATTCCCTGGCCGCATAGCCGTGGCCAGCGCGAATTGCTCCCGCGCGATCCTCAGATCGCCCAGTGCCATCGCCGCCTTGCCCCAGCCGAAGCGGGCGAAGTCGTCGGCGGGGTCCTCCTGCGCCAGCTCGGCGAAGATCGCCATCGCCGACTCGTAGTCCGACGCGCCCAGCAGCGCGCGGCCGAGACTCTCGCGGATGCTCCGGGAGGTCGGCTCCATGGCGCGGGCATGCCCGAGCAGGGTCGCAGCGGCCGCGGCGTCGCCCGCCTCGAGCAAGCCCAGGCCGCGGACGTACCAGTCGTACACCTCGCCCTCGGGCCGGCCATTCGCGATTCGGCTGTTGTCCTCGTTCGCCACCGCTGATCCTCTCGTCGCTGTCGCGACCAGCGTGCCACAGCGGCTCGGCCCGCTGGCGGCTTAGAGTCCACCCGTGACCTCCGGTGGCGGTGCGCGAAAGCGCGGACTTGATCTGGGCCCGATGCTGGCGACGAGGTACCGCGCCAACGGCACAGTGCTGGCGGATCGGCTCAGCCCGCCATACGACGTGATCGATGCCGCCGGGCGCTCCGCCCTGCTCGCCGGGGACGAGAGCAACATCGTCGGGCTGATCCTCCCGGAGATCGGTTCCGATGGACGCCCGGACTATCCCGGCGCAGCGGCTCGGCTGCGTAGCGACCTCGCCCAGGGCATCCTGTCCGCCGATGACCAGCCCGCGCTCTACGTATACGAGATGGCCACAGCCGACGGCCGCGCGACCCGCGGCCTGCTGGGAGCCGTGCGGTTGCACGAGGCGGCCGATGGCGTGATCTTCCCGCACGAGAACACCATGGACGGGCCCGTCGCCGATCGCCTCGCCCTGATGGAGGCCACGCAGGCAAATCTCGAGCCGATCTACCTGATCTATGACGGCGGCGGGCCAGCAACAGACACCGTGGCCCGGGTCGCACAGGAGGAGCCCCTCGCCGTCGCGGACCTGCCCGATGGCTCGCGACATCGACTCTGGCGCATCATCGATCGGGCGGTGCTCGACCAGATCGAGGGCGATCTCGCGGAGCGCACCGCGGTCATCGCCGACGGGCATCACCGGTACGCCACCTACCTGGAGCTGCAACGGCGCACGGATGCGCAGCGAGGCCCCGGCCCGTGGGATCGCGGGCTGGCCCTGCTGGTCGATTCGACCGCATTCGGCCCGCAGGTGGAGGCGATCCATCGCGTCGTACCCGATCTGAGCTTCGCCGAGGCGATCCGGCAATCGCAGCCGGGATTCAGCGCTGAGCCGCTCGCGTCGTGGGCCGGCGACGTCGCCATCGACCTGTCCGACGACCAATACGGGTTGTATGTGGCATCGCTGGTCGACGCGCTGCCCGGCCCGGCGGGTGCCTTCGCCGTCGTGATCACCGATGGATTCAGCGCCGCGCTGCTGAGCATAAGCGAGATCAAGATGGACCCCGAATCCGAGACCTGCGCCTCGGAGGACCAGCGTGACATTGCCGGCGCCACCGGACCGGCGGCCCTCCTCGCCGGCTTGGACGTGAGCAGGGTCCACGGCGATCTGGTCGCGGGATCCTTCCACCGGGCGGACACCGCCGAGGCCCTGCTCTACGCCCATAGCGCGACCGAGGCGATCGCGGCGGCGCGTGCGACCCGGGGGGTGGCCATCCTGCTGCGCCCGACTCCCGTCGAGGCCGTGCTGGCGATCGCCCGCGCCGGACTGCGCATGCCACGGAAATCGACGCTCTTCTTGCCGAAGCCGGCCTCGGGCATGGCGCTGCGCCTGTTCGACGATCAGCCGGCCGAGCGCTGACGCGAGCGACCGACGGGGACGCGACGGGCAGTGGCCGCCTCGACCTGGTAGGTGCTCGCCGGGCCCGCCGGTGAGCGCCAGAACCGACGCTGAAGCCGGCCGGAGATCTCGACGAGGTCACCTGGCTGGCACAGGCGCACGCCTCGTGCCGCTGCCGGGGTGCCCGCGATGCAATCGATCGCATCGACCGTCGGAATGCGACGGGCGGGCGCCTCAGAGGCAGCTGACTTTCGGACCCGAACGGGAGGCCGGCGCACAGTGAGCCGGAAACTCAGCAACTCATCGCCGCTGGGCAGGGTACGGACCTCGGCGCTGGCTAGCACACCTACGAGGCGGACCTCGTTGATGTGCTCGGGGAGATCGGCAGTTGGTGGCGTTTCAGTTGTCCGAGGCGACTCGGCGGTGGTTGCCATAGTCC
>JAOPVO010000054.1 GCA_025966155.1 Pseudonocardiales bacterium | reverse complement strand
CGACGCCGACCTGTTCTGCTCCCGCCTCACCATCGACATGTTCCGCTCGATCGGGCTGATCCCGCTGACGGTGACCAGCCGCTCGATCCGCGAGGGCCGGCGCATCCGCGTCGTCGAGGTGTCGATCACCTCCGGCGGCGACGTCGTGGGCCAGGGCATCGCCGTCCTGCTGCGCAAGAGCGAGCAGCCGCCCGGCGAGCACCGCGGGACCCCGGCCTGGAGCGCGCCGACGCCGGACGAGATGGGGCCGCCCGTCTCGCGGCCTTCCGGCTCCGGTTTCACCGCGCCGTGGGACTCCTGGCCGATCGCCGGCGAGGGCACTAATCGCGGCATGCGCGGAGGCATGTGGATGCGAGACAAGCTCGAGCTCGTCGAGGGCGAGCCCCTGACCGGGCTGGTCCGCCTGGGGCTGGCCAGCGACCTCGCCAGTCCGATCGCCAACAGCTCCACCGAGGGCCTGGGGTTCATCAACGCCGATTACACCGTGTATCTGGCGCGCGAGCCCGAGGGCGAGATCATCGGCATCCAGCCGGTGGCGCACCTCTCGGAGCTGGGCATCGCCGTGTCCCAGTCCGTCGCCCACGACGAGCGGGGCCCGCTGGGCTTCATCGCCAACACCGCGCTGGCCAACTCGATGGCGCGGTCCAAGGTCGACAACCCGCCCCCGGCTTAGTCGGGGCGGGCGAGAGGACCAGACCATGCCAGACGACCGCGAGGCGATGGAGGACGAGTTCGACACCGTCGCCCGGTGGACCTCGGAGGCGGTCCGCGAGCTGGGACCGCGGTACGCCATACCGGCCGCCTGCCGCGGCAGCGGCAGCCCCGATGCCCTGCGCTGGATGGCTGCACAGCTTCGGCTGCCCGCTGAGGCGGCCCTGCTCGACTGCGGCGCCGGGGTCGGCGGCCCTGCGGAGCTGGCGGCAGTGGAGTTCGGGGTGCGGCCCGTGCTCACCGATCCCATGGCCGGTGCGTGCCGGGCCGCCGCGGCGCTATTCGGGCGCCCGGTAGTGGTAGCCGCCGGGCAGGCGCTGCCCTTCCGCGACGCCGCCTTCGACGCCGCATGGAGTCTGGGCGTCCTCTGCACGAGCGAGGATCAGCCGGGCCTGCTTGCCCAGTTGCGGCGCGTGGTGCGTCCTGGGGGCCCGATCGCGCTGCTGGTCTACATCCGAATCGGCAAGCCGTCCGGCGAGCAGCCGGAGGGGAACGATTTCCCGACGCTCGACAAGTTGCATAGCATGCTTCAAGCGGCGGGGCTCGAGGGGCGCGCCGCAGCGGATCTCGAGCGCTTCGAGGCACCGGATGCGGATTGGCAGGCTCGGGCCGACGCGGTGGGCGCGCTGATCGAGCGGGTGCACGGCGGCGATGAGCGATGGAAGACGGCCGACCGTCAGCAACGCATCATGGCGGGGCTGCTGAGCCGCGGCGAGGTCGCGGGGCGGATCGAGATCGTCGCTTCCTGACGCCGCAATCGACCGGCGTACGGTTCATGCCGTCGTTCCGCGGCGGCCGGACGGACGGACCGCCTCGGACTGCGAAGGGGGCTCGGACGTGTGGGATGTGGCCATCGTGGGTGCTGGGCCGGCCGGATCCGCCGCGGCCATTGCGGCCCGCCGGGCCGATCCGCGCGCCAGGGTGCTGCTGCTGGACAAGGCGCAGTTTCCCCGGGACAAGGTCTGCGGCGACGGGATCGCGCCGCACGCACTGGACGTGCTGTCCGCGCTGGGCGTGAGCACCGCGGATCTCGTCGCCGGTTGCGCGCCGATCGCGACGCTGCGCCTGCGCTCGCCCGTCGGGGTCGAGGCGGCGCGGCCGCTCGCGCGGGCGGCGTATGTGGTGCCGCGCGCAATATTCGATAGTCGGCTTGTCGCAGCGGCGGTGGAGGCCGGGGCCGTGCTCCAGCAGCGGCGCGTGCGGACGCTGGTCCAGGACCCCGATGGGATTCTGATCGACGGCGTCATCAGGGCCCGGACGGTCGTCGGGGCGGACGGGGCCGAGTCCGCGGTGCGCCGGGCCGCCGGCGCGTCACCCGCCCTCGCCGGCACGGTGGCCGTCGCCATCCGTGGCTACGACGCGATCGGGAACCATCCGCCCGGCGAGCAGCTGCTGGCCATGGGCCGGGAGCACTGGCCGGCCTACGCCTGGGTGTTCCCGATCGGCGACGGCCGCGCCAACGTCGGCTATGGGGAGCTGCTGCGCTCAGCCCAGCCGACGCGGCGCCAGCTCGAGGATCGGATGCGGGAGCTCATCCCAGGCGCTGAGCCGGAATCGCTGCGCGGTCACAGGCTGCCGCTGTCCCCCGGACGGCCCCGGCTCGCTCATGGCCGAGTGCTGCTGGCCGGCGACGCCGCGTCGCTGATCAACCCTTTGACCGGCGAGGGCATCTACTACGCCGTGCTGTCCGGCGCGGCCGCTGGGCGGGCGGCACTGCGGGCCGATCCGGCGTCGGCCTACCTGGCCGCCATGCGGCAGGCGCTGGGGCGCCACCTGCGGCACACCGACGCCCTCGCCCGGGCGGTGCGCTGGCCGCGCGTCATCGACGCCGGCGTGCAAGCGGCACGGGACCGGCAGTCCCACTTCGATGCGCTGGTGGAGGTCGGGCTCGGCGCGGGACGGCTGGATGCGGGCTTGACGTGGGCGACGGCGTGCCGGCTAGCGCGGCCGGGCGTTCGGCAGCCGGATACCGCTGTAGCCGACGCTCGAGCCGGCCGCTCGATCGACGAAGGGCCAGAGTCGGTCGACGAGGCGTAGCTCGATCCCAGCCTGCTCGTGCAGCCCGAGCAGGCTCCCCACCGGCTCGGGCGGCCCGAGCGGCGCCACCACGGTGACCGATACGTGGGCGTGCGGCGGGTCGCCGAACGGGGCGAACGCCTCGGCCGGCAAGCGGTATGCGAAAAGCTGGACCGAGCGCAGAGCCTCGAGCCAGCCGTGCTCGATCACATGCACCCGAGTCGCGGCCGGACCCAGCACCTCGGCGCGGTCCTTCGGCGTCGTGGCGGGCAGCAGCCAGGCCAGCGCCCGCGGGCATTGGCGCGGGAACCAGTAATCCGGCGCGCGATCGGCATCGACCGCCCATACGTACGCGTCCGCCTGCTGCGCGGTGGCCGCGACATGCGGCGCGAACCGGTCGATATCCGGGTCCTCCGAGAAGTGCAGCACCTCACCCATACGCGGGATCACCCGTCGACTATGACGCAGCGCGGGCTGGGCGGTCACGTCCAGTAGAGGATGCGGGCCTCGGGCAGCGCGCGAGCGACCCCGGTGTCGAACCAGGTGCGCATCTGGCGCATTGCCTCGCGCGGGTAGACGTACTTCAGCCCGCCGAACTTCGAGCGCTTGGCGGTCCGAGACTGCTCATCCATCTCCAGTGCCGTGCTCGGGTACCAGCCGAGCAGGACGTCCTTGCTGGCAGCGGTGAACCGGTGGGTGATCAGCTCGACGGTGAGGTCCGCGTGCTCGACCGGCTCGAGGGCGTCGGCGACGTCGTCCAGCAGCCGCGCGTAGGCGTCCTGCCATCCAGGCACCGGCATGATCGGGGCGATGGTGAGCCCGATCGGGTAGCCGGCCAGCGCGACCGCCCGCAGCGCCGCCAGCCGGGCCGGCATTCGGGCGGTGCCGCCTTCGAGGCGGTCCGCTATCGGCGCGGCGTTCACCGAGAACCGGACCCGGGTGCGCCCGCCGTGCGGCAGTGCGAGCAGCTCCCCCACCTCGTCGAACTTGGTCGTGAACCGCAGGGACGCATCGTCGCCATAGCACCCGGTGCCGACTCGGCTGATCGCCTCGGCCAGCGACCCCGTCAACCGCTCGATGCCCAGCGGATCGGTGTAGCAGGACAGCTCGAATGTGGTGCCCTCGTGGCCGCGCGCGGCGGTGCCGCTGGTCACGGACCCGCGGCCCGAGTGCGTGCCGATTCCGGCCAGCACGTCGTCCAGGTTCGCATAGGCCCGCGTCACCGGCGGGCCGCTCAGCGAGCCGGCCAGGTAGCAGTATTGGCAGTGCGCGGGGCAGCCCTTGGCCAGATCGATGCGCCAGTCGGCGCTGGGCGGGATCGGCTGGGGCCGGATCGCGCTCGGCGGCGCGACGACAACGGCCAGTGTCGACTTCGCCCGGGCGTAGGTCTCCCGCTCGGTCCCGCCGCGCAGGCCGGTCAGCGCATTGCCTCTCAGCACCTCGATATCGGCGATGCCCGCGGCCTCGCACCGGGCGATGATCCGGCCGGTGTGCGGCAGGTCCGCGGCCGCCGCCGTGATGCGCACGTGCTTCGGCGTCCAGGTGCGGGTCGGTTCGAAAAGCAGCTCGTCCATTGCCTCCCTGAACGCCCGGATGCCGGGCGGCCTTCCGCCGTGAGCCGATTCGGCAATGCGCAACTAGGCTGGACGCGCCATGTCACTGACCATCCGCTATCCGGCCGATCTGCCCATCAGCCAGCGGCGGGACGACATCGCCGGGGCCATCCGCGACCACCAGGTGGTGGTGCTGGCCGGCGAGACCGGATCGGGCAAGACGACGCAGCTGCCCAAGATCTGCCTGGAGCTGGGCCGCGGGACCAAGGGCATCATCGGGCACACCCAGCCTCGCCGGATCGCCGCGCGCACGGTCGCCGAGCGGATCGCCCAGGAGCTGGAGACGCCGCTGGGCGACCTCGTCGGCTACACGGTGCGGTTCCACGACCAGGTCGGCCCGAACACCCGCGTCAAGCTGATGACCGACGGCATCCTGCTGGCGGAGATCCAGCGCGACCGGATGCTGCGCGCGTACGACACGCTGATCATCGACGAGGCCCATGAGCGCAGCCTGACCATCGACTTCCTGCTCGGGTACCTCAAGCAACTGCTGCCGCGCCGTCCCGATCTGAAGGTCATCATCACATCGGCGACGATCGACCCGCAGCGGTTCGCCGCGCACTTCTCCGACGCGCCGGTGATCGAGGTGTCCGGGCGGACGTACCCGGTCGAGGTCCGCTACCGCCCGCTCGATGCGCTGACCGCGGTCGAGGCGCCGGGCGCGCGGCGCGGCGACACCGAGCCGAAGGACCAGAACACCGCGATCTGCGACGCGGTCCGGGAGCTCTGGCGCGACATCGACGGCGACATCCTGGTCTTCCTGTCCGGCGAGCGCGAGATCCGCGACGCCGCCGAGGCCGTCGGCGCGATGAGCCTGCCCGGCTGCGATGTGCTGCCGCTCTATGGGCGGCTGTCCGCGGCCGAGCAGCATCGGGTGTTCAACGACCACACCGGCCGGCGGGTCGTGCTGGCGACGAATGTGGCCGAGACCTCGCTGACGGTGCCCGGCATCCGCGCGGTGATCGACGTCGGCACCGCCCGGATCTCCCGCTACAGCCTGCGCACCAAAGTCCAGCGGCTGCCGATCGAGCCGATCTCCCAGGCCTCGGCCAACCAGCGGGCCGGGCGCTGCGGGCGCGTCGCCCCCGGCATCTGCATCCGGCTGTACGCCGAAACCGACTTCGACGCGCGCCCGGAGTTCACCGAGCCCGAGATCCTGCGAACCAACCTCGCGTCGGTGGTGCTGCAGATGGCGGCGCTGGGCCTGGGCGACGTGGCGGCGTTCCCGTTCCTCGACCCGCCGGACCAGCGCGCGGTGCGCGACGCGATCTTCCTGCTCGATGAGCTCGGCGCGCTGGACAGCAAGAAGGCCGACTCCCCGCAGCTGGAGCTGACCCCCACCGGGCGCTCGCTGGCCCGGCTGCCCGTCGACCCGCGGCTGGGCCGGATGCTGCTGGAAGCCGACACCGGCGGCTGCCTGGCCGAGCTGCTGGTGCTGACGTCGGCGATGTCGATCCAGGACCCGCGCGAGCGCCCGACCGATCAGCAGGCCGCCGCTATGCAATCCCACGCGCGGTTCAACGACCCCACCTCGGACTTCGTCAGCTATCTGAATCTATGGGAGCACATCCGCGAGCAGCAGCGCGAGCTGTCATCCAGCGCATTCCGCCGGATGTGCCGGGCCGAGTTCCTGAACTACCTGCGCATCCGCGAGTGGCAGGACCTGCATCAGCAGCTTCGGCGGACCGCGCGCGATCTCAAGCTGGCCCACAACAACGAGCCCGCGCCGGTGGCGAATGTCCACCAGGCGATCCTGGCCGGGCTGCTGTCGCACGTCGGGCTGCTCGAGGCCCCGCCCGAGGCGCCTGCTCGCCGGCCGCGCAAGCAGGGTGCCGTGCCGAAGCCGAGACGGGTCCGTCCGGAATACCGCGGCGCCCGCGGGGCGAAGTTCGTGCTGGGCAACGAGTCCGCGCTGTCCAAGTCGACGCCGACGTGGATCATGGCCGCCGAGCTGGTCGAGACCAACCGGCTGTACGGGCGGACCGCGGCGCGCATCGAGCCGGAGTGGATCGAGCGCCTCGCTCCCCACTTGGTGCTGCGGATCTACAGCGAGCCGCGCTGGGATGCCCGGCGCGGGGCCGCTGTGGCCACCGAGCGGGTCACCATCTTCGGGCTCCCGCTCGTGGTCGGCCGGCGAGTCACATATTCGACTATTAATCCCGAGATCTCGCGCGACCTGTTCATCCGCCACGCCTTGGTGGAACGGGACTGGGACAATAGGCACCGAGCGCTGGCCCGCATCGCCGAGGCCATCGAGGACGCACAGGAGCTGGCCGCGCGGGCCCGGCGCGCGGCGCCGGTCATCGACGACGAGATGCTGTACGACTTCTTCGACCAGCGCCTCCCGGCCGAGGTCGTGTCCGCGCAGCACTTCGACAGCTGGTGGAAGCAGACGCGCCAGAAGCACCCCGACCTGCTGGAGCTGCCGCCGGGCTTCTTCGACGCGGTCAAGGACATCGACCAATCCGCGTTCCCCGACACCTGGACCCACGACGGCATCGCGCTCGGCCTGACCTACCGGTTCGAGCCGGGCTCGGTGCATGACGGCGTCACCGTCGACATCCCGATCGCGGTGCTGAACCAGCTGCAGGTCGACGCGGTGGACGCCCCGGCCGCGGGCCAGCGCGAGGAGCTCGTCATCGCGATGCTGCGCGCGCTGCCCAAGGATCTGCGTCGCCCGCTCGTGCCCATCCCCGACACCGCCCGGGCCGCGCTGGCGCGCCTGGCCGAGGCGCCGCCGCGCGAGGGCGAGACCTTCCTGGATGCGCTGGCCGACGAGCTGCACGATGCCCGCGGGGTCCGGATCCCGCGCAGCGCCTGGAACTTCGCCGATGTGCCGACGCACCTGCGGGCCACGTATCGCATAGTCGACCCGGCCGGCGCGACCGTCGCCGAGGGCAAGGACCTCGACGCGCTGCGCCAGGCCGTCGCGCCGAGGATCCAGCAGGCGCTCGCCGACTCCGCGCCGGACATCGAGCGGGATTCGCTGACCGCCTGGGACATCGGCGAGCTGCCGAAGACGGTCGAGCGAGTAGTCGGCGGGCATCGCACGCTGGGCTATCCGTCGCTGGTGGACGAGGGCGGCCGGGCGGCTGTGCGCATCCTGGCCACCGCGGCCGAGCAGTCCGCCGCCATGCCGCTGGGCCTGCGCCGGCTCCTGCTGCTCACCGTCCCATCGCCGGCTAAGGCTGTGGCCGGCGCGCTGTCGAACCGGCAGAAGCTGACGCTGACGGCCAACCCGCACGGATCGGTATCCGCGCTGCTGGCCGATTGCGCCGACGCCGCCGTCGATCGGCTGGTCGCGGCCAACGGCGGGCTCGTGTGGCGGGCGGCGGCATTCGACACCCTTCAGCAGACGGTGCGGGTGCAGCTTCCGGCGGTGGCCACGGCGATCGCCCGCGATGTCGAGCCGGTGCTCGAGGTGTGGCGCGAGGTGCAGGGGCTCATCCCAGAGCGGCCCCTGCCGGCGTGGGTCGACGCGATCAAGGACATGCGGGCCCAGCTCGCGCAGCTGATACGGCCGGGCTTCATCGCCGACGCCGGATCGGGGCGGCTGCGGGACATCACGCGCTACCTCAACGCCGTTGCCCGGCGCCTGGAGCGGCTACCCCGCGATCCCGACGGCGATCGCGCCAAGCAGGTGCGCGTCGACCTCGTCGGCGAGGCCTACCGCGAGGCGCTGTCCGGGCTGCCCCCGTTCGCGCCGGTGCCGTTGGCGGTGCGCGAGGTCCGCTGGATGATCGAGGAGCTGCGGGTAAGCCTCTTCGCCCAGGAGCTGGGCACCTCGATGCGCATCTCCGACGCCCGCATCTACCGCGCCCTCGACGACGCCCTGCATGCCTAGCCGGGGTCCAGGGACCCAAGATTGGCAAGTTGAGCCGGTGGCGGCGGTCGAGCTTGCCATTCTCGGGGCCCGATGAGCCAGCCTCCAGCGCTCGATCAGCACGCGCGGCGGGCCCGGTTCGCCGTCAGCGCGCTGTTCCTCACCAACGGCGCGGTCATGGCGAACCTCGTGCCGCGGTACCCCGACGTCAAGGCCGGGCTCGGGCTGAGCAACGCCGCCCTGGGCACCGCGATCGCCGCTTTCCCCCTCGGCGCGCTGCTGGCCGGCCTGCTCGGGGCGGCCCTGATCGGGCGGTTCGGCTCGGCCGCGGTGGCCACCCTAGGGACGGTCGTGATGGCCGGCGCACTGGTCTGCGTGCCGCTTGCCGGCGCCTGGTGGATCCTGGCCGCCGCGCTGCTGGTCGTCGGCGCGCTTGACTCGGTGGTCGACGTCGCGCAGAACGCGCATGGCTTCCGCGTGCAGCGCCGGTATGGGCGCTCCATCGTCAACGCGTTCCACGGCCTCTGGAGCGTCGGCGCGGTCCTCGGCGGGCTGATGGGCTCGGTCGCCGCCGGCCTGGATATCCCGCTCACGGCGCACCTGATCGCGTCCGGCGCGCTGTTCGGCGCCGTGGCCCTGGGCTCGCGCGCGCTGCTGCTGCCGGGCCCGGAGGACGCCGAGCGGGCCGAGTCCACCTCGGCCAGCGCGGCGGCGAGGAAGCAGCGTCCGTCAAGACGGACGGTCCCGGTGCTCGCCGCGCTGGGCCTGCTCGCGGCCTGAGGCGCGCTGATCGAGGAAGCCGGCTCCTCCTGGGGCGCGATCTTCCTCCGCGACGACCTCGCCGCGGGCGCGGCTGTCGGCGGGCTGGCCTTCGTGTC
>JAOPVO010000288.1 GCA_025966155.1 Pseudonocardiales bacterium | reverse complement strand
TGGTCGTACGCCGGCGCCACCTCGACGATGTCCGCGCCGACCAGGTTCAGCCCGGCCATCCCGCGCAGGATCGCCAGCAGCTCGCGGCTGGTGAGGCCGCCGGCCTCAGGCGTCCCGGTGCCCGGGGCCATGCTGGGGTCGAGCACGTCGATGTCCAGAGATAGGTACACCGGGCGGTCCTGCACGCGGTTGCGCACCCGCTCGATCACGCCGCGCGCGCCGAGGTCGTCCATCTCGTGCGCCGGGATGACCTGGAAGCCGACGGCGCGGTCGTCGGCCAGGTCCGACGAGCCGTAGAGGGAGCCGCGGATGCCGACGTGCACGCAGCCCTCCGGGTCAAGGAGCCCCTCCTCGAACGCCCGCCGGAACGGGGTGCCATGGGTGATCGGCGCGCCGAAGTAGGTGTCCCAGGTATCCAGATGGGCATCGAAGTGCACCACCGCGATGGGCCCGTGCTTGGCGTGCATCTCCCGCAGCAGCGGCAGCGCGATGGTGTGGTCCCCGCCGATGGTCAGCAGCCGCCCGGCCCGCTCGAGCATCTGGTGCGCCCCGAGCTGGATCGCCTTGATGGCCTCGTCGAGTGAGAACGGGTTCGCCACGAGGTCCCCGGCATCGACGACCTGGTGGACGGCAAACGGGGAGACGTCCAGGACGGGGTTGTACGGGCGGATCAGCTTCGAGGATTCGCGCACGTGCGCCGGGCCGAAGCGGGCCCCCGGGCGGAAGGTGACCCCGCTGTCGAACGGGACGCCGATGATGGCGATATCGATGTCGGACACCTGGTCCGGGCGGGGGAGCCGCGCGAACGTCGAGTCCCCGGCGAAGCGCGGGATGATGCTCGCGTCGATCTGCCCAACGCGGCCATTTGTGGTGATGCGCGGCATCGACGCGCCGATCTGATCCTCAGCCATCTCCGCAGCGTAACGGCCGGAACCCCCGCGGGCACTAGGCCTGGCGGGGGTTCCGGGGTGACTGCTGTCTCGCTCGATGCGAGGGCGGGGATCAGGCCTGCCTGGCCGGCGCCGGGTGGTCCGTGGCCGGGAGCCCGAGGTGGCCGCCGGTCGTCGCCTCGTGGTCATCGTCAGACGGCGGGGCCGGGTAGCGCAGGCTGAGCAGGATCGCGGCGGCCAGGGCGACCACGATCACGCCGAGGCTGGCCAGCGACGGGATCTCCGGGATCGACTCGCTGATGGTCTTGTGGCCGGCCTGCAGGAACAGCTTGACACCGATGAAGGCGAGGATGAACGCCAGGCCCTGGCCGAGGTAGTGGAACTTCTCCAGGAGCCCCGAGAGCAGGAAGTAGAGCGCCCGGAGACCCAGGATCGCGAAGGCGTTGGACGAGTAGACGATGAACGCGTCGTCGCTGACGGCGAGCACGGCCGGGACCGAGTCGACGGCGAAGACCAGGTCGGCGGCCTCGATCGCGACGACCACCGCCAGCAGCGGGGTGCCGATGCGCTTGCCGGCCTGCTTGATGAAGAACTTGGAGCCGTGGTACTCGTCGCCGATCGGGACGACCTTGCGCAGCAGGCGGACGGCGATGCTCTTGCCGGGGTCGACGGTGTCGTCGCTGTCCTTGATCAGCTTCCACGCGCTGTACATCAGGATCGCGCCGAAGACGAACAGGACGGCCGAGAACTTGCTGACGATGGTGACGCCGAGGGCCAGGAAGATTCCGCGGAAGACCAGCGCGCCGATGACGCCGAAGAACAGCACGCGGTGCTGGTACTCGCGGGGCACCTGGAAGTACCCGAAGATCAGGGCGAAGACGAAGAGGTTGTCGACCGACAGGCTCTTCTCCAGCAGCCAGGCCGTGGTGAAGTCGACCGACGCGTCGCCGCCCAGGGTGAAGGCGAGGATCACCGCGAAGATCAGCGAGATGCCGACCCAGACCGAGCTCCAGATGGCGGCCTCGCGGAAGCCGATGACATGCGCGCCGCGATGGGCCAGCAGGTCGATCAACAGCATGACGACGATGACTGATCCGAAGGCCAGCCAGGCCCACAGTGGAACGTTCACGACAACTCCCGAAGTAACGGCGCCCGCGGACGGGGCAGGTGAGGAACGATGTGCTGCGCGTGACTGCCGCGCTGCTCGTTCCAGTCTGCCTTTCCGCATTCACCCAGCACCGGTGCGCATCCGGCCAAGGTTCGCCCCTTGAGATTGCCGGGTTCCGGCAATGCCGGCTAAAGCGGGTCCAGGCGGGGCGGCGATGGTCGCTCGGGCCAGCCCAGCAGCTTGGCCCCCAGCACCGCCGCGTGCAGGGCGAAGCGATCATCGGGGTCATCCGGGTCGCTGCCGGTCAGCTCGAGCACGCGCTCGAGGCGGTAGGTGACGGCCCGGACCGATAGATGCAGGCGCCGCGCGGTCCGGGCGGTATTCGCGCCGGACTCGAAGTAGGCGAACAACGTGTCCAGGAGGGGACGGGCGCCGCCGCGAGCGGCGTCGAGCGGGCGCAGCAATCCCTCGATGAGGTCGCGCAGCGCTGTCTCGTCGCGCAGCAGCAGCCGGTGCACCAGCAGATGCGCGGCGTCCACCACCGGCGCCTCCAGCTCCAGGCGGTCGGCTAGGTCAAGCGCCTCCCGCGCCTCGGCGAAGGACAGCCGGATGCCCGCCGGCCCGACGTAGGGCCGCCCGATCCCCATCCGCCAGGCGCCGATGGGGGCCAGGCGCCGCAGCCGCACCGGCGTTGGATCGGCATCGGCGCGCGCCGAGCGCGGATTCACCGGCAGCACCGACGTCAGCTGGGCGACGGCCTGCTCGATCGCGGCCCGGTCCGGTGCGGAGAACACGATGACGACGCCGCCGCCGCGAACGGCGGCCAGTGCGCCGGCGTCGCCCTTGCGCCCCACCACGCTGCCCTCCAGCACCGAGGTCAGGCCGTCAGCGTCCCCGAGGGCCCCGTCGGCGCGCAGAACCGCGACCGCGTGCGGGCCGGCCAGGTCGACGCCGAATCCGGCTGCGGACTCGACCAGAGTGCCGATGTCGGCCCCGCCGGACAGCAGCGCGTCGACGAAGTCGCTGCGGTCGGCCGCCGCGGACCGCACGAGATCGCGGCGCGCCAGCTGGTACCCCTCCGCGATCTCGGCGGCGGCATCGTCGGTTGCCCGGAGCATGATGCTGCCGGCCCGCACAACGCCCTGCGGGTCCTGGGCCGCGGTAAGCACCTGGGGGAGCGTGGGCCACAGCCGCCAGGCGGCCGAGAGGTACAGGTCGACGATCGCCCGCAGCGCAACCCCGTCGCGGGCGGCCTGCTTGCCCAGATCCCGGCACCGACGCAAGTCGAGCCGCCCCAGTCGCTGGCCCGCAGCGACCGCGCGCGCGACCGCGGGGAGGAAGTCCCCGAGCAGGCCCACGTCCGTGCCGCCGGCATCGGCCGCGGCCGCGGCGGCGATGTCGGCGAACGGCGGAGCGGGGGAGCTCATCGGCCCACGGTATCGGCCGCCAGGTCCTGCGCCTGGAGCCCGCCGCCGCGTGAGCGGAACGGGTTCCGCCCGTTTCGGCGCGGCCCAAACACAAAGGGCGGCGCGGCGGATCGGCGTGCCCATTTGCCGGCAGAAGGGCGGCATCGAGGAACTCGCGCCCTAGCGCCGTCGTCACAGGCGGGTCGTCAGGTTCGGCGGTTGTCGATCAGCATCCACATGCTCGGATCTGGCAGGGCGCCGAACCCCAGCGGCCGGTAGACCTCATGGGCGTCGCGCGTGGCCAGCACGACGCGCGCGACGCCCATCGCCGTCAGGTCGGCGACGGCCGTGCCGACCAGGTGCCGCCCGAGGCCGAGGCCGCGGTGGTCGCCGCCGACGAAGACATCGCAGATCCAGGCGAAGGTCGCGCCGTCTGTGACGATGCGAGCGAAGGCGGCCTGGGCGCCGTCGGCAGAGAATGCGCTGTAGCACCGCGACCCCTCGATCGCCGACTCCACGGTGGCGAGCGATCGCCCCGCGGCCCAATATGACTGCTCGCTCAGCCACCGGTGCACCTGCGGCACGTCGATGCGGGCCGGGTCGGTCGAGGTCTCGTAGCCCTCGGGGCCAGGTGTCGCGGTCATGGCCCGATCCTCCCGGCCCGGGCAAGTGCGATTCGGGCCGCCGTCCGTACGCTGGCCGATCGTGACCGCCGTGAACGCCGCCCTGTCCGTCGAGCAGCAGATCGCCCAGGAGCTCGGGGCCGGGGTGCATCAGGTCCGCGCCGCGGTGGAGCTGCTCGATGGCGGGGCGACGGTCCCGTTCGTCGCCCGGTACCGCAAGGAGGCGACCGGCGGCCTGGACGACACGGCGCTGCGCACCCTCGACGAGCGACTGCGGTACCTGCGCGAGCTGGGAGAGCGGCGCTTGGCCATCTTGCAGGCGCTGCAGGAGCAGGGCGTGCTGGACGACGCGCTCCGGGGCCGGGTGCTCGGCGCAGATTCCAAGGCCCGCCTGGAGGACATCTACCTGCCGTTCAAGTCGAAGCGGCGGACGAAGGCGCAGATCGCGCGCGAGGCCGGGCTGGAGCCGCTGGCCGATGAGCTGCTGGGCAACCCGATCCATGATCCGGCGACGGCCGCCGGGGCTTTCGTCGACCCGGCCCGCGGGGTGGCCGATGCGGCTGAGGCGCTGGCCGGCGCCCGGGCGATCCTCAGCGAGAGGTTCGGGGAGGATGCCGACCTGATCGGCGAGCTGCGCGACCGGCTGTGGAGCCGGGCCCGGCTGGCCTCGACGGTTCGCGCCGGTAAGGCCGAGTCCGGGGCCAAGTTCTCCGACTACTTCCAGTTCAGCGAGCCGGTCTCGCGGATGCCGTCGCACCGGGTGCTGGCGCTGCTGCGCGGGGAGAAGGAGGACGTGCTCGATCTCGTCCTCGTGCCCGAGGACCCACCGGAGGTCAAGGGCGCGGCCACCTCCTACGAGCTGCGCATGGCCCAGCAATTCGGGGTGGCCCAGCGCGGGCGCGCCGGCGACGCGTGGGCGATGGAGACGATCCGCTGGGCCTGGCGCACGCGGGTGCTGGATCGCCTCGCCCTCGATGTCCGGGCCCGCCTGCGTCAAGGCGCAGAGGACGAGGCGGTTCGGGTGTTCGCGGCGAACCTGCGCGATCTGCTCCTGGCCGCGCCGGCCGGCAACCGCGCCACGATGGGCCTCGATCCGGGCCTGCGCACCGGGGTGAAGGTCGCGGTCGTCGACGCGACGGGCAAGGTCGTGGCCACCGACACCATCTATCCCCATGTGCCGCACCGCAAATGGGACGACTCGCTGCGCACGCTGGGCCGCCTCGCCGCCGCGCACGGGGTCGAGCTGATCGCGATCGGCAACGGCACGGCGTCGCGCGAGACCGACAAGTTGGCCGCGGAGCTGATCGCCCAGTCCGGCAGTGCCGGCCTGACCAAGGTGGTCGTATCGGAGGCCGGGGCATCGGTCTACTCGGCGTCGGCATATGCGTCGGGCGAGCTGCCCGACCTCGATGTGTCGCTGCGCGGCGCGGTGTCCATCGCCCGTCGGCTGCAGGACCCGCTGGCCGAGCTGGTCAAGATCGATCCGAAGTCGATCGGCGTCGGGCAGTACCAGCACGACCTGCCCGAGGGCGCGCTGTCCCGATCGCTGTCCGGCGTCGTCGAGGACTGCGTCAATGCCGTCGGGGTCGACGTCAACACCGCCTCGGCGCCGCTGCTGGCCCGGGTGTCGGGCATCGGGGACTCCCTGGCGCTGGCGATCGTCGCGCACCGAGATGCCGAGGGCGCCTTCGCGACCCGCCGCGCGCTGCTCAAGGTGCCGCGGCTGGGCCCGAAGGCGTTCCAGCAGTGCGCCGGGTTCCTTCGCATCCCCGCCGGCGACGATCCGCTGGATGCCTCGTCGGTGCACCCGGAGGCGTATCCGGTGGTGCGCAGGATCGTGGCCGCGGCGGGGTCGGACCTGCGCGCCCTGATCGGGGACACCGCGCGGCTGCGTTCGCTGCGCCCGGAGGACTTCGCCACCGGCGACTTCGGCGTGCCCACCATCGTCGACATCCTGGCCGAGCTCGAGAAGCCGGGGCGCGATCCCCGCCCGGAGTTCGCCACCGCGGCCTTCGCCGAGGGCATCGAGTCGATCGGCGACCTGTCGCCGGGGATGGTGCTGGAGGGCACGGTCACGAATGTCGCGGCGTTCGGCGCCTTCGTCGACATCGGCGTGCACCAGGACGGGCTCGTGCACATCTCGGCGATGGCGCGGTCCTTCGTGTCCGATCCGCGCCAGGTGGCCAAGCCCGGGGATGTCGTGCGGGTCAAGGTGATGAGTGTCGACGCGGCCCGCAAGCGGATCGCGCTGTCGCTGCGCCTGGACGATGAGCTGCCGCGCGCCGACGGAGGCCCCGCTGCCCTGGCTGCGGGGGCGTCCCGCCCGCAATCCGAGCGCCCGCCCCG
>JAOPVO010000040.1 GCA_025966155.1 Pseudonocardiales bacterium | reverse complement strand
CGCTCCGTGGACCGAGGCCGCGCGAATGACAGCCAGGGAGGCCATCTCGGCGCGCTGATACTCGATCATGCCTATAAAGTTAGTAGACAAGTACGGTCCAAGTCAATTGTCAGTCGCGTCGCATCCGCGCGCGGCTTCTTTCCGGCCGGCTGGGCCGGGGGCGCGGCGACTTCGGGCACGCCGGCGGCAGCAGCTAGCGTCTGTTGCATGAGCCAGCTTCAGGATGTTGCCGAACGGGACGGCTGGCGCTGCTGGCTGTGCGACGAGCCGGTCGATCCGTCGATGTCGGTCAACGATTCGCGCGGCCCCAGCGTCGATGGCCGAGGCACGGCGGCCGCCGCGAAGTCCAAGGGCAAGCAGGGCCGCAAGGACGACGCCGGCGACGAGCGGCTGGCGCATCGGGGCTGCAATACGAAGAAGGGGGCGATCAAGGCGGTCATCCCGTGGCCGGATCGCCTCTTCGTCGCCGACCCGGCGCCGCTGATGGGCGTGGCCGAGCGGCTCGAGCGCAAGGGCGGGCGCGAGGTGGTGGCGCGCTGCCCCACGCGCTCCGACGCCCAGGCCACCGCCGAGTGGCTGGAGGACCGATTCTCCCGGCTGACCCCGGCCACGCCGATCATCACGTCGATCGAGCCCGGCGGCGGCCAGTTCATGGTCGCGGTGGCCGCGGGCCGCTGATCCATAGCCTGCGCAGCCCCGAAAGGCCGTCAGATCGCCATTAGCTCAGCCCAGCGGGCGGCGCACGACGAGCACGCAGGAGATCGGTGGCCCACGCCGCGCGGAGCAGCGGATCGGCCGAGTCGCCGCCGACGGGGGACTCAGTCGGCATGCGCGCATGGTCGCACGCGCCACGTCCACGTGCTCGCCAGCGCGATGAGAACCCCGCACGCGACGCACACTGCGAAGCCCGGCCGGGCGCCGGCGTGGTCGATGACCATGCCCGCCGATGCGGCCCCGCCGGCGAAGCCCAGGAAGATCCCGGTGCCGGCCCAGCTGAACCCCTCGGTCAGAGATACGGGCGGAACCGTCCGCTCGACGAGGGCGTAGGCCGTGATAAGCACCGGCGCGATGCCCAGGCCCACGACGCATCCGGCGAGCGCGATCACGGCCAGCGAGCCCGAGGCCAGCAGCAGCGGCTGGGCGGCGGCGAACAGCACGCCCTGCACAGCGAAGCGCAGGGGCAAGGGGGCGGCCCATGAGTGCGATCCGTACGCCAGCGCGGCGGCGAGGCTGGACACGCCCAGCAGCATCAGCAGGACGCCGGTGGCCCCGCGATGGCCCTTCTCGTCGGCGACGGCCACCATGACGACCTCGATCGAGCCGAACACCCCGCCGATGCCCACCATCGAGACGACAACCCCCCGCAGCACCGGCAGCCGGATCGGGGACGGCCCGCGCGCCTCGCCTTTGACCCGCGGCGGAGGGTCGGACGCCCGCTGGGCCCGAAGCAGGACCGACCCCGCCGTCACCAGCACGCAGCCCGCCGCGATGGCGAGCGCGGGGTCGGCCAGGGCGAGCGTCGTGACGATCAAGGGCCCCACGATGAACACGGCGTCATCCAGGGCCGACTCCCATGAGTAGGCCGCCGCGAGCTCGGGCCGGCCCCCGAGCAGATGCGCCCACCGGGCGCGGACCAGGGCGGCGGCCTTCAGATAGGTCGCCCCCATCACGGCGACGGGGGCGATCAGGGCCCACGCCGGGGCCCCGTAGAGCCCCAGGCCGAGCACGGCGATGACCCCGGCGACGTGGAGGGCCAGCGCGGGCAGCAGGACCCGCGTCTGGCCGTGCCGGTCCACCAACGCCCCGGACCAGGGGCCGGCGAGGCCGCCGCTCAGCGCGTACACGCCGGACAGCGCGCCGGCCATCCCGTACTCACCCGTCCGGATCGAGACGAACAGCACGATCGCCAGCGGATACATAGCATGCGGCAGCCGCAGCACCAGGGCGGCGCTGGTCAGGGCCGTCCCGCCCGGCGAGGCCAGTGCCGAGCGGTAGGAGGCGGTCATCAGTACGCGAGCAGGTTGTCCTTGAACCGCTCGAACTCGTACTCGGTGCGCACGACGCCGCGACTCTGCAGCTCGGGCACCAGCCCGTCGATCACCTCGGCCAGCATGCGCGCGTTGAACTGCGTGGCCTGGTTCAGCTCGAACAGGTAGCCGTCGCCGTCCACGGCCTCGTTCATCTCGATCATCCGGTCGGCGATCTGCTCAGGTGTGCCGATCATCGGCCGCCGGCCCAGGGCCAGCACCGATAGCTCGCGAAGTGTCTTGTCGCTCTGGCCGCGGAACTGCTCGATCGCGCTCTTGACGTGCTCCGAGTCGATCTCGTCGGCGAAGCTCCCGAGCGGGGTGTCCAGGTCGAAGGTCGAGAAGTCGACGCCGGTCACCGCCGATGTCGAGGCGAGCCAGGTCGTCGGGTCGTCCCGGCGCGCGGCCTCGGCTCGCTGGAACGACGCCTGCGCCTCCTGCTCGGTGTCCCCGAGCCACGGGGACACGATGAACAGCACCTTGACGTCGGTGGCCTTGCGCCCGTTCTCGACCGCCGTCGCGCGCACGTGCTGCAGGTACTCGCGATTCTGCTCGATGGTGCCGCCCCCGGCCAGGATGGTGTCGGCGTGCTTGCCGCCGAACGCCCGGCCGGCGGGCGACGACCCGGCCTGGGTGATGACCGGCTCCAGCTGCGGCCCGGGCGGGGTGTTGAGCGGCCCGCGGGACTTGAACCACTGGCCCTCGAAGTCGAGGGAATGGACCTTGTCGGGGTCGACGAGGGACTTCGTCGCGAGGTCGGTGATCAGGGCGTCGTGCTCCCAGGTATTCCAGAGCTTGCGAACCAAATCGGTGAACTCGTCGGCCCGCGCGTAGCGCTCGGCATGCGGGAGGCGGTCGTCGTAGCCCATATTCGCCGCGGACAGCTTCGCGCCGCCGGTGACGATGTTCCACCCGGCGCGCCCATTCGAGATCTGGTCCAGCGACTGCATGTGCCGGGCCAGCATGTACGGGTTCCACTCGGTGGTCGACATCGTCGCCGCGATGCCCAGTCGCGACGTGTGCTGGGCGACCGCGGCGGCAAGCACCGTCGCGTCGAGCTTGGGGGTCGAGTAGCCGGCCCGAAGGTACGCGTCGCGATTCCCTCCGTAGATCTCGGCTGTGTAGTTGGAGTCCTCGATCAGCAGGTAGTCGAACCCGGCGGACTCGAGCCGGCGGGCGAGGTCGATGTAGGCCTTGCCGGTGTACCACTCCTTGCCCATCTGGCCGCGCCACGTGCTCTGCCACTGGCCGGGGCCCCAGCCCTGGTTGAGGAACCAGGCGAGGTGGAACATCTTCGGGCTCATGGCGTGCGCTCCTCGCGTCGGTGTGCCCCGAACGCAATCACGCTGGTATTGCCGGGCCTTTGCCCGTCGGTAACCGATCGAATGCGCCACCCCCACCGGCTGGCCGCGGGAGCGCGTCAGCGGATGAGCGGCTTGGCGGGGTTGCCGACGACGGTGACGCCGGCGGGCACATCGCGGATGACGACGGCCCCGGCCCCGACTGTGGCGCCGGCGCCGATAGTGACGCCAGGGCCGATCGATGCGCCCACGCCGACGAACGCGTCGCGATCGCAGCGGACGGAACCGGCCAGATGGACGCCGGGGGACAGGCTCACGCCGTCGCCGAGCACGCAGTCGTGATCGACGGTCGCCCCGGCGTTCAGCATGCAGGCGACCCCGAGGGTCGCGTGGACGCCCACCACGGCGGCGGCCGCGATGAAGCTGCCGGCCCCGACCTCGGCCAGCCGGGACACCGTCGCGGCCGGGTGGCGCACGGTCGCGAGCGATCCGCCGGACGCCTGCACCTCCAGCGACAACTTCCGCCGGAACTGCGCCGACCCGCCCCCGACGATGACGTCGTGCGTGGCCAGCAGCAGATCGTCGAGCAGCGCCTCGAGATCCCCGAGGAGGAGAAGTCCGCGGTCAGGGGCGATCGCGGCTTCGTCGGCGCGGATCCACCCCGCCACCGGCCGGCCCGCGGAAAGGCAAGCATCGAAGACGACGGCCGCTTGGCCCCCGCGTCCCGAGTTGACGATCACCAGCGGCTTCATGTGCGGATCGTAGGACTGCGGCCGGGCGGCTTCCCCGCGCGCTCGCTTAGCGCTAGCGACTAGATTGCGCCGGACCACACAAGGAGATCCCCGTGCCGCTGCCCTCCGCGCCCCTGCGCAAGCTTGGCTTCCTGACGATCGGCCTCTTCGATGGCGCCGATCCCGGCCCCGGCCACCAGTCGCTCCTGGAGATCATCTCCCTCGGCGAGCAGTTGGGCTTCGACAGCGCCTGGCTCCGGCACCGGCACCTTCAATACGGGGTCAGCTCGCCGATCGCGATCATGGCCGCGGCCTCGCAGCGCACGACGCGCATCGAGCTCGGCACGGCCGTCACGCCGCTGGGGTGGGAGAACCCGCTGCGCCTGGCCGAGGACCTGGCCACCATCGACATCCTGTCCGGGGGACGGATCAACCCGGGGGTCAGCGTGAACCCGCCGACCCGCGATGCCAAGGTGCTCGCCGGGCTCTACCCGGACACCGCCGAGACCGAGGACTTCGGCTACGAGCGGGTGGCCCGGCTGCTGAGCTTCGTCCGCGGCGACGCCGTCACCGACTTCGCCGGAACGCAGGGCATCGAAGTGTTCTCCAACCGCGTGCAGCCGCATTCGCCCGGGCTGATCAAGCGGATGTGGTACGGCGGCGGCAGTCTCGCCTCGGCCTGCTGGGCGGGGGAGAACGGCATGAACTTCCTGACCAGCAGCGTCGTGAAGGCCGAAGAGTCCGAGGACTTCGCGGAAGTGCAGTTGTCCCATGTGCGCGCCTTCCGGGCCAACCACCCCGATGGCGATCGCGCCCGGGTGTCGCAGGGGCTCGTCGTGATCCCGACCGACACCGCGTCCGCTGACCAGAAGGCCAAGTACGGCGCCTATCGCGAGGCGCGCCTGCCGCGCACGGCCGCCCCGCAGGGACCGGCCCGGATGATGTTCGCACCCGATCTCATCGGGTCGTCGGACCAGATCGCCGAGCAGCTCTACGCGCACGCCGCGTTCCGGGAGATCGACGAGGTCGCGTTCGCGCTGCCGTTCAGCTTCGATCACGCGGACTACGTCCAGATCCTCACCGATATGGCCACCAAGCTCGGGCCCGCACTGGGCTGGGCCCCGGCCGTCTGATCGATCCGCGGCAGCTCAGCGTCGATCAATAGCCGCCTTAGACGTGACGCGGGGGGCGAGGGCGATCGCGACGGCGATGCCGGCGACCGCCACGGCGATAATCATCGAGGTGATGGCGATTCCGCCGTACCCGTGCTCGTCCGGATCCATGAACGGGTACGGGTACCAGTCGGCGATCGGCCCGCGGACGAGGCTGTAGATCAGGTAGCCCAGCGGGAAGATGAGCCAGATAA
>JAOPVO010000286.1 GCA_025966155.1 Pseudonocardiales bacterium | reverse complement strand
CGGCCACGGCGAGCGCGACGCACAGCGCGATCGCGGTCTGGCGGACGGTTCCGGCGAACTCGATGGCCATCGCCGACGCTATCCACTGCCGCTCGGTCATGAGCACCAGCGCCCATACGGCGACCGCGCAGAACAGCGACTCGCTGTAGGTCATCGACAGCACGATCGCCATCGGCGCGGTGCTGGCCAGTGCGACCAGGATCAGCGGCGCGCGCTCATCGTCACTGGGCAGAACGGTGCGGCATAAGCGGGTCAGGCCGACGGCAGTGGCTAAGCCGGCCCCGATGGACACCGCGAGGCCCGCGTTCACATAGCTCAGCCGACTCAGTGTGTGGACAGCCGACACCACGGATGGATAGCCGGGAAAGAACGCGATGCTGGTCGAGACGCCGGCCTCGGTCGATTGGCTGTAGCCGTGAGCCGCGATGGCGAGCATGTGCCGGCCGTCCCAGGAGGACAGCAGCGGATACAGGCTGCGCCCGCGCGCGTGGGCGATCAGCCCGACGATCAGCAGCGTGAGGGCCTGCCCGGCCAGGTAGATAGCGGCGGGCCGCCCGACCTCGCTGCGTCTGGGCGCGGCTGTCCCTGGCCCGCGAGCCGCAACGGGGACCGCGCTCGGCGCATCCGTCTCCGCGGATCCCATAGGCCGACCCTAGCGGCGCACATTGACCCCTCCTTGCCTGCCCGCAGCGCTACCTCCTAGGGTCGCGGGTGATGCGGCTGACTGTGCCGTGTCGCCCGCCCGCCGCACTGCCGCGTCCAGGGAGGACCACTTATGGGTATTTCAGGAGCCGCCTTCATCGCAGGTGCCTATGAGCATCCGCTGAGGGTCATTCCAGACAAGTCCGTCGCTCAGGTGCACGCCGAGGTCGCCGCCGGCGCTCTCGCCGACGCCGGGCTCAGCTTCTCCGATGTCGATGGCTACTTCTGCGCCGGCGATGCCCCTGGAATGGGCGGCATCGGCATGGCCGACTACATGGGCCTGAAGCTCAAGCACACCGACTCCACCGAGACCGGCGGATCCTCGTACCTGGTGCACGTCGGCCACGCGATGGAGGCCATCCACGCCGGCAAGATCAAGGTCGCGCTCGTGACGCTGGCCGGCCTTCCGCGCCAGGCTTCGGCGAACCTGCAGATGGGCGTCACCGACACCCCCGAGGGCGGGTTCGAGAATGTCTTCGGCCCGACGATCCACGGCATGTACGCCTTGGCCGCCAAGCGCCACATGCACGAGTACGGCACGACCAGCGAGCAGCTGGCCTGGATCCGGGTCGCCGCGTCCACCCACGCGCAGTACAACCCGAACGCGATGTTCCAGAATGTCGTCACGGTCGAGGACGTCATCAACTCCCCGATGGTGTCCGACCCGCTGCACCGCCTCGACTGCTGCGTCATCTCCGACGGCGGCGGCGCGGTAGTCATCGTGTCCCCGGACGTCGCCAAGGGCCTGGAGCGCCACAGCATCAAGGTGCTGGGCCACGGCGAGGCGCCGAAGCACTCGGACAACGGCAAGATCGACCTGACCTACACCGGTGCGGCGTGGTCCGGCCCGGCCGCGTTCGACGAGGCCAAGCTGACCCCGAAGGACATCCAGTACGCGTCGATCTACGACTCCTTCACCATCACGGTGCTCGAGCAGATCGAGGACCTCGGCTTCTGCGAGAAGGGCAAGGGCGGGGAGTTCGTCGCCGACGGCGGCCTAATCTCCCCGACCGGCCGCCTGCCGTTCAACACCGATGGCGGCGGACTGACCAACAACCACCCGGTCAACCGCGGCGGCATGACCAAGATCCTCGAGGCCGTCCGCCAGCTGCGCGGCGAGGCCCACCCGGCCGTCCAGGTCCCGAACTGCGAGCTCGCCCTGGCCCACGGCACCGGCGGCTCGATCGGCACCCGGATGGGCTCCGCGACCCTCGTCCTCGGAAGGGACTGATAGCTATGACTGAGGCAACCGCCCCCGTGATGCCGGCCCCCGCGCCGATCGTCAACCCCGAGAACAAGCCCTTCTGGGACGCCACCGTCGAGGGCCGGCTCGTCCTGCCCAAGTGCCAGAACTGCGGCTCCATCAACTGGTACCCGCGGGTGTTCTGCCCCGAGTGCGGCAAGTTCGGGGTCGACTGGATCGACGCCGCCGGCACCGGGACGATCTACACCTTCGCCATCACCCGCCGCGGTATGGGTGCGTACGGCAAGGCCGGCCCATATGTCCTGGCCTACGTCGAGCTCGACGAGGGCCCGCGGATCATGACGAACATCGTGGACTGCGACGTCGACTCGATCAACATCGGCGACAAGGTCCGGGTGGTCTTCCACGACACCGGATCGGGCTCGGCGCTGCCGCGGTTCACCCCCGTCAGCTAGGACCCACCCAGCTCGTTCACCAACGCCCGGCCGTACCGCGACTCGCGGGACGGCCGGGCGTTGGTCGTTGGTCATTGGCCAGGGTCCGCGCAGCCCGCTTACGCAGCGGCGTGCCGGAATTCGCGCAGGATGTTCTGGCGGAAGGCGAAGTCGACTTTGGACGCGGGCGGTCGCCAGCCGGGCGGGTGCGGTTCCGCGCTGCGGTAAGTGTGCCCGGTGGGTGTTGTGGTGATGACGGCGCCGTCGTCGGTGGTTTCCTGTTTCCAGCCTTCGGCTTGCTTGGCGTGGTTGCAGGATTCGCAGAGTCCTTGGCCGTCGTCGGTGGCGGTGGCCCCGCCGTTGATGTGGCCGGTGATGTGGTCGGCGTGGCGGATGGGGGCGTCGCACCATGGGGTGCGGCAGACCTGGTCGCGGAGGATGAGGAATTTGCGCTGGTTGCTCGTGAAGAGCCGGGCGCTGGTGTCCATGGCGGCGAGCCGGCCGGTCTTGGGGGCGGTGTAGAGCCGGCGCAGGAAGACCTCGGTGTCCTCTGGCGGGTCGGCGATGATCCGCCGGGCCAGGTCGGCCGGGATGGCTCCGCCAACTGCGCAGAAGCCCCCGTCGACTGGCAGGCGCGAAGCTCGACACGACCCGCCGGTAGGCTGCTGCGGCCGGGAGGGCTCGCCTAGTGGCCGATGGCGGCGGTCTTGAAAACCGCTATGGGGTGATACCCATCAAGGGTTCGAATCCCTTGCCCTCCGCACGTAGTCACTGCGCTTACCGCGCCGGAGTCAGTCGCTGCGGCTCCGCCCGTCCAACCATGCGGCGAGCTCGGGCGCGTCGGAGCTCAACCGCTGGACCACCTCGCCGTTGTCGCAGCGGCACAGCGAGACGCAGATCCGCGGCCCGTCGCGCGCGGTGACCTGCCAGAGGCCGCCAAACTGCTCCCAATGCCGGAGCACGGCGACGGGGTCTTCAGGTCGCTGTTCAGCGTTCATCGGTCACGTCCTTGCACTCAGGGGACGACGATCACGATCCGACTGGACCGCCGCACCAGCCGCCGGGGTATCGAGCACATCCTTCGATGGGAGCGCCCGATGATGATCGCGTCGGCATCGAGGTCCTCAGCGCACCGCTCGAGTTCGGTAGCCACATCGCCAGTGGTCACCAGGTACGACCAGGACAGGGCCGACCCGAGCATGGCGTGGGCGATCTCGCTGGAGAGTGCGGCCGGCGCGTCCCAGGCCTCGGCGCACGCGCCGGCATAGCCGGCGTCGCTTACCCACTGCCAGGGGGAGTCTGCGACATAGACGATGTCGAGCGTGACCCCCATGCGACGGGCCCAGCCCGAGGCGAACGCGACTGCGTCGTGACTGGCATCGGACCCATCGAATCCGACAACCGCATGACCTGGCCGCCCGCCGCCGACCGGCGGCTCGGCCACATGACCCGCCACCCGCACGCCGCGCACCTGGCTGCTCACCGCATCAGGCGCCGGCGCCGAGTGCGCTGACCTGCTTGCGCAGCGCCCGCAACTGCTCATAGCGCGCCGTCGCGTCGCGCAGCGTGGCGGCGATTCCGATGAGCTCGTCGTGCTCGTCCATCAACGGGTGGATGGTGAACTCGACCGACAGCGGCGTCCCGTCGCTGCGGACGCTGGGCACGCTCAGAAGGTCGCCATCCCCATATCGGCTGTGGCCGGTGTCCATGACGGCTTCCCAGCCGTGCCAATGACGGCCACGCAGCCGCTCGGGGATGATCAGATCCAGCGATTGGCCGAGCGCCTGCGCGCTGGTCAACCCGAAGATCCGCTCGGCGCCGCTGTTCCAGAAGGTGATCGTGCCGCCTCGATCGGCGGCAATGATCGCGTCCGGTCCACGCAGAAGTGCCTGCGAGATAAGCGATTCGTCCATGTCATCCACTCCGTTCCCTTGACCTACAGCGGCATCGATGCGCGCGAGTCGGCGTGGTCATCGCCGATAGCGTCGTGCAGCAGGCGTAAACCGTGCGCGCAGGCTGCGCGTACGGCAGGATCGACCCGGTCCAGCACGCGGCGCAGCTCGCTGCGGCGGGCTGCACTCACCTGTGCGACCAACGCGCGCCCTCGGTCGGTGAGCTCGAGGGTCACGACGCTGCGGTTGGCCGGATCGGCGCCGCGCATCAGATGGCCCGACCTGTGCAGGCGGTCGCCCAGACGGGTGACCGATGACCCGGCAACTCCCAGTGCGCGTGCGACCTGCGTCGATGTCGAGCGGCCGTTCTCCTGCAGCACCAGCAGCAGCCGGAATTGCGGCAGTGTCGGCCGGCCGTCAAGGGACTCCACGCTGCGCAGCGCAACGCCGACCAGGTCCCGGGCGGCCATTTCGAACGCGGTGAGCTCGTCCATGGGTGTCGGGAAAGAGAGCACCTCGTTCACCGTGCGGCCCATTCAACGACTATTGCACAACGCAACACTTGCGCATAGCAAGTCTTTCCAGCGAGGCCGTGACCGGGCCAGGATGCATCCATGACTGCTCACTCTTCCTGGCGCCGCACAGATCTGACCCGCGTGCTGAATATCGAGGTGCCGATAGTGCTGGGCGCGTTCGGGGGCGCGTCGTCGGTGGAATTGACTGCGCTCGTCAGCGAGCGTGGCGGTCTGGGGTCCTTCGGGCTGTACGGGTACTCGGCCGCGCGGATCGCCGACACCGCACGCGATATCCGCGCGATGACCGCGAAGCCGTTTGCCCTCAACCTCTGGCTGCCACTGGACGGCAGCGAGCAGGTCCAGGCCAGCGACGAGCAGTTCGCTGCCTATCTCAAGCCGCTGCTGCCGTACTTCGCCGCTGTGGGAGTCGAGCCGCCCGCGCGACCGGAGGCGTACGGACCCAGCTTCGAGGAGCAGTTCGCGGCCGTGCTGGAGTGCGCGCCATCCGTCGTCAGCTTCGTCTTCGGGGTCCCGCCCGTGGACGTCCTGGACAGCGCCCGAAGCCGCGGCATCGTCACGATGGGCACCGCCACGACCGTCGACGAGGCGATTGCGCTGGACGCCGCCGGCGTCGAGGTCATCGTCGCCTCCGGGTCCGAGGCCGGCGGGCACCGCGTGTCGTTCCTGCGCCCAGCGCAGGACTCGCTCATCGGTACCTTCGCTCTGGTGCCCCAGGTGGCCGACGCGGTCGCGGCGCCGGTGATCGCGGCCGGCGGCATCGTCGACGGCCGGGGGGTGGCAGCGGCATTCGCGCTCGGGGCGCACGGGGTCCAGGTGGGGTCGGCGTTCCTCGCGACGCGCCAGTCGGCTGCACCGCGAGCCCACCGCGAGGCGCTGACCGGTCCCGCGGCCGGACGGACGGTCCTCACCCGCGCGATGAGCGGCCGCTTGGCTCGCGGCATCCCCAATCGCATCACCGCGGAGCTGGGCGCGTCGGGCGACATCGCGCCGTTCCCCATCCAGAACTGGCTCACGGGCCAATTCCGGCCCACGGCCGGGGAGCGCGGCCTGCCCGA
>JAOPVO010000001.1 GCA_025966155.1 Pseudonocardiales bacterium | reverse complement strand
TCGCCCTGCGCGATCTGGGGCAGCGTCTGCAGGTACTGATAGGCCAGCATTGCCGGGTCGAGCCTGCCGTTGTGGATCGCGGCGAATGTCGTCTCGATCGCCTTGGCCTGGCCCTGCGCCGCGAGGTACCGCGCGGCCCGCTCGCCCTCGGCCCGCAGGATCCGGGACTGCCGGTCGGCCTCGGCGGCCAGGATGACCGCCGCCTTCTGGCCCTCGGCGGACAGGATCTGGGCGGCCTTCTGCCCCTCGGCGCTCTTGATGGCGGATTCCCGCTGGCCCTCGGCCTGCAGGATGATGGCGCGCTTGTCGCGGTCGGCGCGCATCTGCTTCTCCATCGCATCCTGGATGGACGGCGGTGGGTCGATCGCCTTGAGCTCGACGCGGGCGACCCGGATGCCCCACGGGCCGGTGGCCTCATCCAGCACCCCGCGCAGCGCGGTATTGATGCTGTCGCGGCTGGTCAGCGTCTGCTCCAGGTTGAGCGCTCCGACCACGTTGCGCAGGGTGGTGATCGTCAGCTGCTCGACGGCCTGGATGTAGTTCGCGATCTCGTACGTCGCCGAGCGCGGGTCCGTCACCTGGTAGTAGATGACCGAGTCGATGGCCACGGTGAGGTTATCGGCGGTGATCACCGGCTGCGGGGGGAACGACACCACCTGTTCGCGCAGATCGATCAGCGGGCGCATCCGGTCGACGAACGGCACCAGGAAGTTGATGCCCGGCGTGGCCGTGCGGGTGTACCGGCCCAGCCGCTCGACCACCGCCGCGCGGGCCTGCGGGACGATCCGGACGCTGCGCAGCACAACGATCAGCACGAACAGCGCAACAACCAGCAACGCGACCAAAGCAGCGTTCACAGGTGCTCCTCCCAGACCACCGCGGTGGCTCCGGATATCTCCATGACCCGGACGGTGGCTCCGACGGGGATGCTCTGGGCCGAGTCGAATGTGCGGGCCGACCATTCGCCGCCGTTGAGCTGGACGCGGCCGGTCTGGCCGTTCACCGGCTGCAGCACGATGGCCTTCATGCCGACCAGGGCATCGGAGTTCATCCGCACGGCGCCCTGCCCGAGCAGATGCTTGCGCGCGACCGGCCGCACGCCGAACAGCAGGCCCAGAGCGGCGGCAGCGGCGACAGCGAGCTGCACCGGGACTGGCGCACCGGCGCCTGCGGCGATGGCCGCCGCAGCGGCGCCGCCGGCAAGCATGATGAGCACGAGGTCCAGCGAGAGCGTCTCGGCCGCGGCCAGCGCTCCGGCGATGATGAGCCAGATCAACCAGGCGGGCATGAGCCCATGCTCGCATAGGTCGCCAAGGAAACGGCTCTGAGGGACGCGCTCAGGCCGGCTCGGTCACGAAGTCGATGAGCTCCTCGACCGAGCGCAGCAGCGGCACCTCGAGGTCGGCGTAGCTGCGCACCCCGGCCAGGACGCGGCGCCACATCTCCCGCGGGTCCGAGACCCCGAGCGCGGCGCAGACCCCGTCCTTCCATGGCACGCCCCGCGGGACGGTCGGCCAGGCCCGGATGCCGACGGCGGCCGGCTTCACCGCCTGCCAGACGTCCACGTAAGGATGCCCGTTCACCAGGACATGCGCATTGCGCACCTGGGCCACGATGCGGCTCTCCTTGCTGCCGGGCACCAGATGGTCGACGAGCACACCGAGCCGCGCCCCCCGTGTCGGGCCGAACCTGGCCACCTCGGCGGCGAGGTCGTCGATGCCGTCCAGCGGCTCGACCACAACCCCCTCGACGCGCAGGTCCGCGCCCCACACCCGCTCGACCAGTGCGGCATCGTGGATCCCCTCCACCCAGATCCGGCTGGCCTGGGCCACCCGCGCGGGGGCCGAGGCCACCTCGAAGGAGCCCGAGGCGGTGCGCCTGCGCACTGCCTGCGCCGCCGTCCGGGCCGGCGCCTCCAGCGTCACCGCGCGGCCATCGAGCAGGAACCCGGCCGGCTCCAGCGGGAAAGCGCGCTGCCGGCCAGCCCGATCCTCGAGCGTGACCTCGGTGCGGCTCCAGCCGATCACGGCCCCGGCGAATCGACCCGCCCCGTCCTCGACCACCAGATCCAGCTCGAGTGCGATGGTCGGGATCACCTTCGCCGTCTCGCGGCGCCAGTCCCCGCCGAGCACGTCCTGGTTGTAGCGCATCCGGGCAGGCTAGGGCGGTCGATGCGGGACATCGGGCAGGCGCGCCTATCGTTGCTCGACGTGGCAATCCCCCTCTGCGGCGTTCTCGCCGCCTGGACCAACGCATGGCTGAGCGGCCGCGCCAGCTCCGACGACGCCCTAGCCGCGGTGCAGGAGCTTCGTCCCGGCGCCGTGCACCGGGTCATCGGTCTGCCGGGCGCAGATAGCGCCCAGCCGCTGTCGGCTGCGCTGGTCGAATGGCGGCTGCAGCGCCTCGACAGCGTCGCGGCCGCACTCCCGGTGCCCGGGGACGTGCGCGGCCTGCCACTCGACCCGGCCCTGCGCGCGGCGGCCCTGGTGACCGGCGAGGCCGCGATTGGGGGCAGCCTCGCACTGGTCCCGACGCTGGTCGCCCGACCCGCATCCAGCGCGCCGGACCAGATCGTCTGGCAGTCGTTCCCCGTCGGCCCGGCCCGGTTGGACGCGGTGTGGCTGGCCGACGCCGAGCACGACCTGACCGAGGCGATCCGGGAGAGCGCCGGCGCGCTGGCCTCTGCGCAGACCGCCCGGTGGCGACCGGAATTGGGCGAGGCGCTCGCCGCCGCGCGCAGCGCCGCCGACCATCTGCCGCTGCCGCCGGGCCATCCCCAGCGCGCGGTCCGGATGCTGGCCCAAGCCGAGCGGCTGGCCGCCGTCCTGGAGATCGCGGACCCCACAGGGCCCGGAGATGCCGTGGATCGGTGCGCGATGACGGCCCGCGTGCAGGCCCTGGCGCCTTTGGCCACCGCCGTGCGCCGGGCGCGCCTCGCGGGCTACAACGCACCGGACGCCCGCGCCGGGGTCTGAGCCGTGCGCAATCCTCCCGGATAGACCCCGCGGCAATGGAAGGCTGCTCGTGAGCGCCCCTCGCGCAACGGCCCCGCGGCTGACAGGATCCGATCATGGCAACTGTCACGCAATTCGAGGATCTTCCCCTTCCCGCGCAGGACATCTGGGATGTCATCGGCGACTTCGGCGACATCAAGAAGTGGGCGAGCATCATCAAGGAGCAGTCGGTCGAGGAGACCCCCGAGGGCCTCGTCCGCACCCTGGTCATCGGCGATGTGACCGTGCGCGAGGCGCGGATCGCCGACTCGCAGTTCTCGTACACCTACTCGATCCTCGACCGCGCGCCGATGAACGATCACCGCTCGACGGTGGCGGTCATCCCGCTCGATCCGACGACCTCGCGGCTGATGCTGACGCTGTCGGTCAGCCCGTACGGCGATCAGACCGAGGAGGGGCTCGTCGAGCGCCACACCAAGGCGCTGAGCGGCAACCTCCGGGCGATGAAGAAGGCCGTCGGCCTCTAGGGACCTAGGTGACCCCCGACGGCGACCAGCGGGAGGCGGACCTCAGATACGCCTGGCGCGCCCTGGCCGTCGTCGGCCTCGCCGCGTCCCTCACCTCGCTCAACCAGAACGCCCTCAACATCGCCCTGCCCGTGGTCGTGCGCCACTTCGATGCATCGAGTTCCCAGGCCAGCCAGATCATCGTGGTGTTCGCGGCGATCTCGACGGCCGTGATGCTCGGCTGCGGGCGGGCGTCGGACATCTTCGGCCGCAAGTCGATGTATGTGCTTGGGCTGGCGGTATTCACCACCAGCAGCCTGGTGTGCGGCGCGGCGCCGAACTACGAGACGCTGATGCTCGGGCGCGTGGGACAGGCGGTCTCCCACGCGATGCTGCTGGCCAACGGGGCCACCATCGTCACCGCCGCCTTCCCCCCGGATCAGCTGCGCCGCGGCATCGGCGGGTATACCGCCTGCTTCTCCGTTGCCGGGCTGCTGGGCCCGTCCGTCGGCGGCGCGCTCGCGACGGCGTTCGGCTGGCGCTGGGTGTTCTGGTTCAACGTGCCGGTCGGGCTCATCGCCCTGCCGGCCGCGATCGTGCTGCTCCGCTCCTCGCCGCGGGTCCGCGGCCGCTCCCTGGACCCGCCCGGAAACGGCATCCTGCTCATCGCCATGGGCAGCCTGGTGCTCTCGCTGTCGCAGGTCAGCGGCAGCGGGCGGGTCGATCCCGCCGTGTCGGGGGGCCTCGCGCTGTCGCTGGCGGCGTTCGCGGCGTTCGTGCTGTGGGAGCGGCGCGCCCGAGACCCGCTTCTGCGGCTCGGGCTGTTCAAGCGGCTGCCGTTCACGATGGCCGTCATCGCGCAGTTCCTGAACTCCCTGGCCAACTTCGCCGTCATCGTGCTGGTCGGGCTCTACTTCCAGGCCGCCAAGGGCCAGACGCCGCTCGAGGCGGGCCTCGCGGTGCTTCCGCTGCCCGCGGCCAATGCGATCGCCTCGATCGCCGGGCCCATGCTGACCCGCCATCTGAAGGCCCGGACGGTGTGCGTCCTTGGCTCGTCCATCGGCACGGCCGGCCTGGTCCTGCTGCTCGCGGCGACGGTCTCGCTGTCGGGATTCGGGCCGATTGCCGTGGCGCTGTCGCTGGTCGGCATCGGCACGGGGCTGTTCCAGCCGGCGAACATCGCGGCGATGCTGACGGGCGTGGCCGCCGACGAGCTGGGCGCTACCAACGCGCTGCGGCTGGCCATCCAGAACACCGCGAATGTGCTCGGGACTGCGGTCGCCCTCATGCTCCTGACCTCGGCGGTACCGGCCGCCCTGCGCTCGGCGGTGGTCTCCGGCACGGTCTCGGACGTCGGCTCCGCCGCGGTCAGGGACATGCGGCCCGGCCTCGCGCTCGCGTTCGGGGTGATGGCGGCGATGTCCGCTCTGGCCATCGGGGCGAGCCTCGCCGGGCGCCGCGTCGATGACCGCGCCGAGGCCGCCGAAGCCGAACGTTCGGCTCGTTGAGCCGGTCAGATCTGCTCGGCGTTCCAAACGTCGGGCCGCAGAAGGCGACCTAGACGCCCATACGGGAGCGCAGCGACCTTAAAGGCCCATCCGGGAGCGCAGCGACCTAAACGCCCATCGCATG